>JANXYV010000116.1 GCA_025355875.1 Prolixibacteraceae bacterium
ATAATTGCCAAAATAGCAACGAAACTGTCAACTGTCAGGCAGTAGCCTGATAGCGTGTCGATTAGTCAACTACTGAACAGATAATTATGAAACTTAAAATGCCCTATTATCGGGCTTCAGATATGTGGGAAACTTCAATTATTTTAAAAGGTCTTTGAGCGCTTGTTCCAAAGCAGGTCCACGAAGGTTTTTAGCAACAATGATTCCATTCCCGTCGATCAGGAAGTTGGCAGGAATACTCCGAACACCATAGATTCCGGCAAATTTAGCATTCCACCCCTGCAAATCGCTTACATGATTCTCCCATAAGAGTTTGTCGGCAGCAATTGCTGCTTGCCACGACGGTTTATCTTTATCAAGTGAAACACTATAAATAGAAAAGCCTTTGGCATTCTTGAATTTTGAATCCTTAAATTTATTGTAAGCAGCCACAACCGTAGGATTTTCCATCCGGCAAGGGTTACACCAGGATGCCCAGAAATCAATCAATACGATTTTGCCTTTAAGTGATGACAACTTTAAATCTTTTTCTTCAGGCGATTTCTCGCTAATTTCCGGAGCTTTGTTTCCAATATTGAGTCCAATAGTCTCCTCACCTGCCCCATTCCTGGTTTTAGTTGCCTGAGTAATACTTATCATCGCAAAAAACAAAACACATACCAGTGAAATTTTCATCTTCATAAGAGTATACTTTACAGATTATTAACTTGATTTGAACGCAAAAATAGTATTTTTAGTCAATTCTCGTAATCCTTGCCCCAATCGCATTCAACCGTTCATCAATATTTTCATAGCCACGGTCGATTTGTTCGATATTTGAAATTTTGCTGGTTCCCTGGGCCGACATGGCCGCAATGAGCAGCGCAACTCCCGCACGAATATCAGGTGAACTCATGTTAGTTGCCCTGAGCTGATATTTATGGTCGAGGCCGATTACTGTTGCCCTGTGCGGATCGCAGAGGATGATCTGTGCGCCCATGTCGATCAGTTTGTCGACAAAGAACAGGCGGCTTTCAAACATTTTCTGGTGAATCAGCACACTCCCTTTGGCCTGTGTGGCAATGACCAGAAAAATACTGAGCAGATCGGGTGTCAGTCCCGGCCAGGGTGCATCAGCAATGTTCATGATTGAACCGTCGATAAAAGTTTCGATTTCGTAATGTTCCTGGGACGGAATGAACAAATCGTCGTCACGTTCCTCGATGGTAATCCCAAGCCGTTTAAATTGTTCCGGAATAATCCCCAAATGTGCGATTCCGGCATTCCGGATAGTAATTTCAGAATTGGTCATGGCTGCCAATCCAATGAAACTGCCCACTTCAATCATGTCGGGTAATATCATATGGATACATCCGGTAAGTGAAGCTACTCCTTTGATGGTAAGCAAATTGGAACCGATTCCTTCGATGATCGCACCCATCGAAACCAACATTCTGCACAATTGCTGAACGTAAGGTTCGCAGGCCGCATTATAAACGGTAGTAGTTCCTTCAGCCATGGTTGCTGCCATCACAATGTTGGCCGTTCCGGTTACCGAGGCTTCATCCAGAAGCATATAGCACCCTTTCAGCTTCAAAGCTTCCACACTAAAAAAATGTTCATCAGGATTGTAATTGAAACTGGCTCCAAGCTTTTGAAGACCCGCAAAATGGGTGTCGAGTCTCCGGCGTCCGATTTTGTCGCCGCCGGGTTGGGGAATGTAGCCCAATCCAAAACGTGCAAGAAGTGGTCCGAGGATCATGATTGAACCCCGAAGACTGGCTGCATGCCTGGCAAACCGATCAGTTTTTAAGTAATCGAGCAGAATTTCGTCTGCCTGAAAAATATAATTTCCTTTGCCAATCCGTTCGGTCTTGACTCCAAGCTGGCTCAGGATTTCGATCAGTTTAATGACATCACTGATTTCAGGAATATTGGTGATCTGTATTTTTTCCGGAGTTAAAAGCACCGCGCAAATTACCTGAAGTGCCTCATTTTTTGCACCTTGTGGATGCAATTCGCCGTGTAACTGTCTCCCGCCTTCAATTTTAAATGTTGCCATCTCGAAAAATAATACGGTATAAGCTAAGTTCTATGGGCGTTGCTGCTGTTGCTGCTTGCGATCGTCGGGTTTTTGGAATTTCCGTCCGGGAACTACACCCGGATTTTGTTTTTTCTGATTTCGGAAAAGGATGTCTTTGGTTTCGGTGAGAACCATATCGGTGCATTTGATTTTCCCTTTCGAGAGCTCTTCGATATCGAGCAGGATTTTATCGTCGGTAACCGATTCCTTGTTCCACATCACATAACTCTTCTTCATGTGATTGGCAATCAGCTTAATCAAAAGTTCACGTTCCTTCTCATCTTCATAAACAGCAGCTTTTTCGATCAGGAATTCGATCGTTTTTCCGTAGTGACGGTATCTGATCTTATTGTTGTCGTAAGGAATACGGAGCGGCGGAGTATTGAAAAATTCCGGCGATGGCGGCGAATACGGGTAATCGATGTCTAATTGGAAATTGGCCATGATGGCCAGATGGTCCCAAAGTTTGTGTTTGAAATCGTTGACATCGCGCAAATAGGGATACATCATTCCCATAATGTCGATGATAGTCCTGGCGGCCCGGTTCCGCTCATTGCGGTCTTCAATGGTCAGGATATGATTGACCATATTTTGTAAGTTTCTGCCATACTCAGGAAGCGGCAACTTACTGCGATTCGAATTATAATCCATGGATATAAATAATGTTTTCTTAAAAATCAGGCTGTTATCTCAAATACGGAATTGGGTGCTGAGATCCAGTTTGAAGGTAATTTCATGCAAATTAAACGAAAATTTCGCTGTCTTAGTTCATTTGTCATCAGAAAAAAGTCATTCGTCATCAGAAAATAGGAAAAAGGAAAGTGAAAAGTGAGAATATTTCCTCTTTCCCTTTTTCATTTTCCTATGTATTTATGATCCTGAGTTTAGCGAATTTTAACAGAAGTTGTTTTTTTCCGGCATTCTGAAAAAATACCGTAGCCTGAATATCGGGCATTTTGCCCTCCATTTGCAGCACCTTTCCACGGCCAAATCGCTGGTGTTCAACAAGCATTCCTGCCTGAATATCTTCCGGATTGCTGTACTCGAAGGCTTCCGTTTCGTTCTTTGCTTCCCGCAGCTTGGATAGTTTTTGCTGCATATCGGGTTGCCGGGCCGATGTGGACCGGAATCCTGCAATGACCGAATTTTGAGGTCGAGGCTTTGGCGCGGCAAAGGACAAATCCGGATTATCGCCATAGAAGACTGGATCTTTTTCAAGTGGCATGTTCAGGAATTGCGGGTCGATTTCATCGATGAAACGGCTTTTGTCGCAAAAATCCAGTTTGCCCCATTTGTAACGCTGCCGTGCATACGTCAGGTAAGCATTTTGTTCTGCCCGGGTCAGTGCCACATAAAACAGCCGGCGCTCCTCTTCCAGGTCTTCCAGTGTTTTTTGCCCCATTTGAGTTGATGGAAAGAGGTTTTCTTCGACCCCGACAATGAACACGTTTTTAAATTCCAGACCCTTGGCCGAATGGATGGTCATCAGCGTCACCCGGTCATTATCTTCCGGTTTTTCGTTGTCCTGATCGGTGAGCAGGGCGACATCTTCCATGTAATTGTTTAATCTATTGGAAGTACCTTCTTCTTGCGCTGAGATAGAGAATTCCTGAATCCCATTGAGCAACTCCTGGATATTTTCGTAACGGCTGACCCCTTCCGGAGTCTGCTCCTTGTACAAATCTTTCAGGATTTCGGAACCAGTGGCAATTTCAGTAGCCAATTCGAACGCATTGTGCGTTTCCAGCTTTTCACGGAAGACTTCAATGAGTTTGGTGAAATCATTGATTTTTGAGGCGGTTCCTTTATTGAATTCACTCAGCAAAAGCGGAATATTGGTGGCAAATTCCCAAATACACAAATTGTTTTGTGCGGCAAACTGTTCGAGCCGGGTCAGGCTGGTTTGCCCGATTCCACGTGCCGGATAGTTGATGATACGTTTGAAAGCCTCGTTGTCTTTCGGATTGATCACCAACCTGAAATAGCTGAGCAAATCCTTGATTTCCTTCCGTTGGTAAAACGAGAGGCCACCATAAATTTTATACGGGATATTTCGTTTCCGGAGCGATTCTTCAAAGATACGCGATTGGGCGTTGGTGCGGTATAAAATGGCATAGTCCGAAAACTGGAAGTGATCGCGCATCCGGGTTTCAATGATTTCGTTCGAAACCAAATAACCTTCCTCATTGTCCGTAATGGCGCTCATCACCTTGATCAGCGCGCCCTTTTCCTTTTCCGAAAAAACATTCTTCCGGATTTGTCGTTTGTTTTTGGCAATAACGCTGTTGGCCGCATCCACAATGGTTTGTGTTGAACGGTAATTCTGTTCGAGCTTGAAAACCTTGTGGTTGGGATAATCGTTCTGGAAATTCAGTATGTTTTCGATCCTGGCTCCCCGGAAGGAATAGATACTTTGCGCATCGTCGCCTACCACACAAATATTGTTGTGTGTAGCAGCCAGTTTTTTGATGATCATATACTGCGAATGGTTTGTATCCTGGTACTCGTCGACCAAAATATAGTCGAAAATCCGCTGGTATTTTGCCAGAATTTCAGGATGGTTCCTGAAAAGCGTGTTGGTCTTCATGAGCAGATCGTCGAAATCCATCGCACCTGCCAGGAAACAACGTTTGGAATATTCCTTGTAAATCAGACCAATCAAAGGCATCTTGATGCTTTGGTCGTATTCTTTGATTTCGGGCAAAGTGGCATATACTTCCGCCGAAACCAGGTTATTTTTTGCCGCTGAAATCCGTGAGGAAACGACACCCGGCTTGTAGGTTTTATCGTCGAGATTCAAATCTTTCATGACGCTTTTGATCAGGCTCTTTGAATCAGCAGAATCGTAAATGGTGAAATTGGAAGGATAGCCCAGCGTTTCGGATTCGGTCCGTAAAATGCGTGCGAAAATCGCATGGAAGGTTCCCATCCACAGGTATCGGGCAGTATTCTGGCCCACCATCGATGCGATCCTGTTTTTCATCTCGCGGGCCGCCTTGTTGGTAAAAGTCAGCGCCAGAATTGATCCGGGCCGGACCCCATTTTTCAGTAAATGAGTTATCCGGTAGGTTAAAACACGTGTTTTCCCCGAGCCTGCGCCAGCGATAATTAACGAAGCCCCGTCGATATTTTCGACCGCAAGCCTTTGGGCATCATTCAATTCCTCTAAATAATTCTGCACTGTTTTTTGTTTCTGTTTGGTCACCAAAAGTAAGACTGTTTTTCTTGTTATCGGGGATGTGAAGTTAGTAGTTTTCAACAATACTGGTTTTTAAACAAAAGGAACACAAAGATCATCACAAAGTACACCATGTATTATTTCTTGTTTTTCATTTCTGTTTTTCTTTGAGTCCTTAGTGAAAATACTTCGAGGTCTTTGTGGATAATCACTTGCTGCCGGAAAATTTCAACCCCCGCAAAAGATAAATCAATTTTTAGCGTTAATATTGTGGACTGTAAATAAAAATCAAGAATGAACCTATTTAAATCGCTTGTTGGATTTCTCCTTGTAACCTATTTTCTTTTAGCTGCGGAAGCCGGTTTTGCTCAAATTACTTCCGCCGCCAATGCGGTAGTTCCCACTGAATACTCAAGCGGGCCCCAAGACAGCATTCACATTTTTTGCGGACAGAAAGATGACAAGATTGCAGCGTTGACAGCCACTGCACCCAATGGCGAACCTGCAAAGTTCGACTGGACCAGATACAATACTCAATCCGGAAATTTTGATGTATTCACCAGCGATCAATCCGGAAGCAGCAGTTCCACGATTTCGGGTCTCGCTGACGGTGGTTACCGGGTAACTGTAACATCAGCATCAGGAGTCATGGTATATACAGCCTGGGCTTTTAATAATTACATTCTGACAAAGGCAGAAATCCCGCAATCGGATTGCAATTCATTTACATTGAATGGAACCATCGAAACTCCGACTCTGACCTATACTGATTTAACCACCGGGCAGCCGAAGGAACTGGCCAAGGATATTCAGGTAACATGGCTTGACGGAAGCACAGTGGTCAGTAAGTTTGCCACCGCAAAAATCTATTCCCCTCCGACAAAAAATACCGATTATACTTTTAACGTGACCGATCGCTTTACCTGTTCCTCAAAGGCGAATGTTCAGTATATTTCGATCGTCACCAAGGCTTCGTTTACCTTTGTGCTCGAAGGTCAGGATAAGAAGAGCGATCCAGCCAAGACGGAAGCCCCGTTAACCGTAACGTTTACCAACACTTCGGAAAACGGAGACCCGGGAAAATATGAATGGTTCTTTTTTAAGGACATCCAAAAGATCAAGGAAGAAATTGCCGCCGGGACTTTTAAGGACAGCATCATGACGATCATTTACAGCGACAGCCCGGTGTATACTTTCGAAGCCTGTGGAAGTTACAAGGTAAAACTGGTTTCGAGCAAGACTTCCGAAAATAATGTCTGCACCAGCACCTTTTATACCAGTGATTATATTGTTGCTGACAGCTCATTTATCCAGGCTCCCAATGTTTTTACTCCAAACGGCGACGGAATCAACGATAAGTACGCCATCAAGTTTTTCTCCATGAAGTCGGTCAAGGTTTCCATTTTTAACCGTTGGGGAAAACTGATTCATGAATGGGAAAGCAACAATGTCCAGGGATTTTATAATACCGCTGAAAACGTTCCTGAATCGGTTTGGGATGGGAAAATAGGCGGAAAATATGCCAGTCCCGGAGTATATTATTATGTGGTTGACGGGATTGGCCGGGATGACAAGCGAAGAAAGCAAGCCGGATTTTTTCATCTGTTCAGGGATAAATAACTCCTTAAAATGGCGAATCGCATCAAAGATTTCCTGAAAGATTTTTTCCTGATTCTGAAAGTCAGGAATCGGTTTTATCCATCCACTCAAATCAGTCAACGACAACTTTTCCTTCATTATCAGGAATGCAAGCGGAACAATTCGCTTCCTGCTTTGAAAGAAACAGGATTCCGGGTTTTTTCCCAGTTTGAAGAGGATGGTTTGTTACTTTTCATTTTTTCTGTGATCGGAATGGGAAACAAGACGTTCGTCGAATTTGGTTCCGACGACGGAGTCAACAGCAACAGTGCTAACCTGATTTTCAATTTTGGATGGCACGGATTGTTCATCGACGGAAACCAACAGGCGATTGCCCGTGGCCGGAAGTTTTTCGGAAAATATCCACACCCATGGATGTATCCGCCTAAATTTGTGTGCGCCATGATCAAGCGCGAAAACATCAATCAGCTTATTCAGGATGCCGGTATTTCAGGAGAAATCGGACTTTTATCCATCGATCTGGACGGAAACGACTACTGGGTTTGGGAGGCCATTGAGGTTGTTCAGCCAAAGGTGGTCATCATTGAAACCCACAATGAATTCGGATTCGAGGATATTGTTGTTCCCTATGATCCGGATTACTTCTATCCGGGGAAACATCCGGTTTATCACGGCGCATCGCCCATTGCCATGACCAAACTCGCGAAACAAAAAGGGTATAGGCTAGTTGGAGCAAATGATTTGGGATTCAATTTTATTTTCATTCAAAATGGGATTGCCGAAGATTTCATTCCTGAAGTCAGCGTTGAATCGGTACTTCAGCATCCCTCCGTTTCAGAAGGAATGAGAAAGTTTGAAGAAATCAAAGGGTGGGAATACTTACAGAACCGGATTTTATAACCAACAGAAAAAGAAAAACCCGGGTGGCATCCCGGGTCTTTACATTCAAATGATAGATATGATAGATAGTATTGGGTTCTATTCCTCTTTTTCCTCGGCAGCATAAGCGGCCAGAAGTTCTTCCTGTACTTCCTGTGGAACTTTTTCGTAAGCGGCAAATTTCATGTTAAAAACGCCACGGCCTCCGGTTAGCGAACTCAATGAAGTAGAATATTTGTTCATTTCCTTCAATGGAACACGGGCTGTAATTTTTTCATACCCTTTTTCGCTACCCATCCCCATGATCAAGGCACGACGGCCTTGCAGGTCGCTCATTACATCGCCCATGCGGTCACCCTGTACCCAAACATCCAGATCATAAATTGGCTCCAAAATTTTGGCTCCAGCTTCTTTAAAGGCGATACTAAAGGCATTTCGGCCTGCCAGACGGAATGAGATTTCGTTGGAATCGACCGGGTGCATTTTCCCATCGTAAATGTAAACACGAATATCGCGGGCATACGATCCGGTCAGCGGGCCTTCTTCCATTTTTTCCATGATCCCTTTCAGGATAGCTGGAAGAAAACGCGTATCGATTGAACCACCTACGATGCAGTTGTGATAGACCAGTTTTCCTCCCCAAGGCAATAGATTTTCCTGGGTGTCGCGAACCGAAATCTTCTGTTCCTTGCCATTCATGATGAACATATTTTTTGGCAGACTTCCTTCTTCATAAGGTTCAATAATCATGTGGACTTCACCAAACTGACCGGAACCACCCGATTGTTTCTTATGCCGGTAATCTGCCTGTGCAGCCTTGGTAATTGTTTCACGATAGGGGATTTTTGGAGCAACGAATTCAGTCGCAACCTTATATATATGGTCAAGATGCCACTTCATAATATTGAGGTGATGCTCGCCCTGTCCGGAAATAATAATTTGTTTTAGTTCTTTCGAATATAGCACCTGGAT
>JANXYV010000118.1 GCA_025355875.1 Prolixibacteraceae bacterium
ATAATTGCCAAAATAGCAACGAAACTGTCAACTGTCAGGCAGTAGCCTGATAGCGTGTCGATTAGTCAACTACTGAACAGATAATTATGAAACTTAAAATGCCCTATTATCGGGCTTCAGATATGTGGGAAACTTCAATTAATTGATTAAGGATGACCAATGACTTTAATCAACGAGCAATTTCTGCCTTCCACGAAGCGGGATGGAGCTGCCAATACGGTCTGAGTTTCTTATTTTGCAATTATTTTATATGCTCCGGATCAAATACAATGGTTGCTTCACCAAGTGTGACCATCATTGGGTGGTCGCTTCCGATTGAAACTTTTTGGGGATGAGGTTTTGCTTCAGGAGCTGTTCCGTTCACCAGAGCTTCGGCCAGTTGGCGCATCTCGGTGATATATTGTTTGTCATAGGCTTTTTTCACGTAGGGATAATGGCCGCAGTAGATTTTGGTAATCCCTTCGTCCATCAGTTTTTCCATCTTCTTACATGATTCGACGTAGGTTCTCATGGGCGAATAGGGCCTCAGTTGCAGCCACACCTGTCCCGATCCGAAAGCATCACCCGAATAACAGCTTCCGGATTGTTTGTCGAGCAATACGATTGAACCCGGAGTGTGAGCCGGCATGTGACAGACTTCAATTTTCTTTCCACCCAAATCGAAGATATCCCCATCTTTTACAAAATGAAGCTTCCCTTTGTAGGATTTATCCAGAAGGACGGTGTCGGCAGGATGAAGGTAGATTTCTTTAAAATAGGCAATATTTCCGTCGTGATCGCCGTGAGCATGGGTAATTACCACTTCAAGCGGTTTCGGAGTAATGGTTCGAATCACCTGATCCAGGTTTTTGCATTTGGTGCCGGTATCAATCAACAGGGCTTTTTTTGTTCCCTCAATGAGGTACATCGTGGTTTTATCGGTGGTTTCGATCACCCAGACTTGATCTTCCAATTTGGATATTTCCAGATCGGTATTCTTAAAAACAGATTGCGAAAAGGCGCTGGTCCATGCAACAAGGATCAGGCATAATGCGGATAAGGTAGATTTTAGGTTCATTGTTGTGAAGTATTTAAAATGAATGGTTCGTAAAATGCGATTCGGAATTTCAGATTTCAATGGACCAGCCAGTGAAACTGGATCCGTTTTTTTGGCAACCCTGCATTTGACTTTACTTTAGTGTGATTCATAAACTGTTTCATATGCCGTATTTCCGGAGAACAGAACCGGAGCTGAATTACGTTCTGTAAACTTAACTAAAAATAGTCAATTCATTGTTTGGCCACTGTATTATGCCTTGAACCGATCCTGAACCAATTGAGCTTCCTGTTGTTCCAACATTTTAACTAACTTTGGTCGCTTAATTTTCAAATACCCATATCATGGATTCCACACGACAAAACAAAATATCGCGACTCATCCAGAAGGACATCGCTGAGATTCTGCAAAAGGAAGGGAAAGACCTGTTCCACGGGATTTTAATCAGCGTGACCAATGTCCGCATTTCGCCCGATTTGGCCATTGCCCGGGTTTACCTGAGCATTTTCCCTTCAGAAAAAGGCGCCGAAACCTTGCTTGAAATCAAAAAGCATCATTCCAAAATCCGTGGTCTGTTGGGGCTGAAAGTCGGAAAACAACTCCGGATTGTGCCACAGCTCGATTTCCACATCGACGATAGTCTGGATTACATCGACAACATCGACCGGCTTTTAAAAGAATAATTCCAGGTTCTAAATTCCAAGTTTCAGGTAGCTGGAACCTGAACACTATGGCTGTAAACTTTTTCCTTTTTCCCTTTTTCTTTTTATCATGCAATACGATCCAATTAAACGTTCACTTGGGAAAGTCTTTAACCAAAATCCGGTTCTTCGCCGGCTTTTCTATCATTTGCTCGATTTGCTGTTGCTTCGTGCCTGGCACATCCGGAAGGAACTCCGGAAACGCAGCCGGGTAACTCCGGAAGTAAAATCTATTCTTGACGCCGGATCAGGATTCGGACAGTATACTTACCGCATGGCACGCTGGTTCCCGAAAGCTGAAATTAAAGCGGTTGACATCAAACCGGAACAGATTGAGGATTGCAATCAGTTCATACAAAAGGCAGGGCTTTCCAATCGGGTAAAATTTGAACTGGCCGATCTGACCCAATTTCAGGAAAACAACCGCTACGATCTGATCCTTTCAGTGGATGTGATGGAACACATCGAAGAAGATGTTCAGGTTTTTATGAATTTTTACGCTTCGTTGAAGAAGGGCGGGTTGCTGCTGATTTCGACTCCATCCGATCAGGGTGGTTCCGATTCGCACGACCACGAACATGAGGAAGGCATTCATGGTTTCATCGACGAACATGTTCGTGACGGATACAACCTGGGCGATATCTGCAGAAAATTGAAATCGGTAGGTTTCAGCAAAGTGGAAGCCCGCTATTCGTATGGAACTCCCGGGAAAATTTCATGGAGGCTGAGCATGAAAATTCCAATCCTGATGCTCGGTGCAAGCAAAATATTCTTTATCGTTCTGCCGTTTTATTACCTGGTTGTGTTCCCATTTGCCTTGATCCTGAATTTTTTGGACCTGGGATTCAGGCACAAAAGCGGAACCGGGTTAATCGTCAAGGCCTGGAAGTAAATAACATGGCAAATAGTCATTCGGAAAGGAAAATAGGAAAGTGTAAATGGATAATTGGTAAATATTGAAGACTGCCTTCTATATCGCCCGTCGCTACCTGATTTCAAAAAAATCAGTTAATGTGATCAACATCATCTCCGGAATCTCAATTGCCGGGGTTACAGTTGGAACTTTTGCCCTGATTGTCATCCTTTCGGTGTTCAACGGTCTGGATACTTCCATCAAATCGATGTTTTCATCGTTTGATCCTGATATTAAAATTACGGCTTCCAGGGGAAAATCTTTCGGTTTGAACGAGGGCAATTTCGAGGCGATCAAAAAGCTGGAAGGAATTAAATCGGTCACACCGATTATCGAGGATGACGCACTGCTTCGCTATGGCGACCATCAATATTTTGCCACGATCAAAGGCGTCCCGGTCAATTACAGCGAAATTTCGCGACTCGATACTTCTTCCATTACCAGCGGGAAGTTCCTGCTCGAAGCGAACCAAATTCCGTTTGCCATCGTTGGTCAGGGTGTTGCCTATTATCTTTCGGTTGGGCTGACATTTACCGATCCGGTTCACATTTACACCCTGAAAAAAGGAACTACCGGGCGTCCGTCCGTCACCAATGCCTTCAACCACAGCACCATTTATGCTTCCGGAATTTTTCAAAACCAGCAGGAAATTGATTCAAAATACGTGCTGGTGCCTTTCCAATTTGCACAGGAACTTTTTCAGATGGAAAACAGGGTGAACGCGGTTGAAATTGGGCTAAAAAAAGGCAGTTCTGAAGAGACCATGAAGTCTGAAATTACCCGGATTTTGGGTGATCAGTTTGTGGTGAAGACCCAATTCGAACAGCACGAACTTTTTTACCGGGTCATGAAATCCGAAAAATGGGCCATCTTTGCCATTCTCGGATTCATCCTGATTATCGCCTCCTTCAATATTTTGGGTTCACTTTCCATGCTCATCATCGACAAAAAGGCCGACATTTCCATCCTCCAAAGCATGGGCGCCGACCAGAAACTTATTCGCACCATCTTTTTATTCGAAGGCTGGATGATTTCTTTGGCAGGCGCCTTTTTCGGACTGATTCTGGGAATTCTGATTTGTTGGGTCCAAATCAGATTTGGAATTCTGAAAGTCCCGGGGAACGATGGATCGTTTATCTTTTCAAGCTATCCGGTCGAAATCCGGACCAGCGACCTGCTGGCGATCTTTCTGCTGGTTACCGGAATCGGCTTTTTAGCCGCCTGGTATCCCATCCGGTTTATCTCCGGAAAGTATCTGACCGGGCCGGTAAAATAGATAGCGTCTCCGAATTTTGTGTACTGAAATCCAACTCATTTGAAAAACAATTCTTATTTTAGTGAAACGTTTAGGTCAAAATATGCTTTTTACAAAGTAGGGAGGACTTTGATTATGAATGATTTTATTATGCCAGCATACGAAACCCTCATTTTCCAATTTAGAGGAGTGAAAGTTATTGTTGATACTGATTTAGCCACATTATACGGAGTTCCTACCAAAAGGCTGAAAGAGCAGGTAAAGAGAAACATTGCGCGGTTTCCTTCAGATTTTATGTTTGAACTGACAAAAATTGAGAAAGATGAACTGGTCGCAAATTGCGACCGGTTAGCTTCATTAAAACATTCTTCCATAAATCCATTAGTTTTTACAGAACAAGGTGTATCAATGCTTTCATCAGTTCTGAACTCAGAAAAGGCGATACAAATCAATATTGAAATCATGCGCGCTTTTGCACGATATCGTGCATTCTTAAACGAAAATGTGGAATTAAGAAAAGAAATTTTGAAACTTGATGCTAAAGTGAACCAAGCCTTTCAGTTTTTACTTGCCAAAATTGATTCTCTTCAACAAAAGGAAGATATACCAAGAAAACAGGTGGGATTTAAAATTCCCAATAAAAAGGATGTATCTTAAAACTTAGCTCCAGAAATTAAAACAGGCCAAGTTTCTATTGTAACCGGCATCGGCTTTTTAGCCGCCTGGTATCCCATCCGGTTTATCTCCGGAAAGTATCTGACTACTCCGATAAAAGAACTGGGTGAAAGAAGTTAAATCTAATGCCTTGTCAAGGAATGATTAGAAATCGTTCCATGGAATTACTTCTCCTTTAGATGTTTTTAACGATTTTTCTCCTGTATAGACTGCAAAGCATTGTTCTGGTGAAGCTCCTGAGAGTTTTGCCCAATAACTCACTCCTTTGAAATAGTCTTGAGAATAGGTGGAACCCGATTTAATTTCAAATGCGATTTGTTTGTTCCCAACTGTTTGAAGTAAATCCAATTCATTTCCAGTCTTATCTCTCCAAAAGCTTAATTGAGGTTCCTCGGCCTGATTGAACGAATTTTTTAAAAAGTCGTTAATGACCAGATTTTCAAACAAACCTCCTCGTAAAAAGTGAGTAGCCACTTGCGATACTGCTTTTATATCAAGTAATGAGCAGGCTAAACCGGTATCGTAAAAATAGAGTTTTGGTGTTTTGACCAATCTTTTGGTAAAATTATTATAATCCGGTTTCAGAAGATAGATGATGTAGCTTGCTTCGAGGAGAGACATCCACACTATGGCCGTTGAAACCGCAATTCCGCAATCATTTGCCAAAGAACTGAAGTTAAGTAGTTGACCGGTTCGTCCGGCACACAACTTCATAAATCGTATGAACTTACTTAAGTCGCCAACATTTTTCAGTAATCTGACATCGCGCTCAACGTAAGTTTGAATATAGAATGGATAAAAATCGGTCGGTGTAATATTTTTATCATAAATTCTTGGATAGGCACCATTAAAAATTTCTTCGTCAACTGTTTCGGGTAAAATTCCACCTTGTTTCATCTCCGAATGTGAAAAAGGAAGTAGTTTTAAAATTACGGTTCTACCTGCTAAAGATTGACTGATGGATTGCATTAACAAAAAGTTATGCGAGCCTGCCAGCAGATACATTCCTTCTTTGCCCGCTTCATCAATATGTGTTTGCAAATAGGAAAACAATTCAGGTACATGTTGAACTTCATCAATAATGGTTTGATCGGAATAGGTGTTTATGAAGCTGCGGGGATCTTCCTGGGCAAAAAGGCGCATATCCGGATCTTCCAGTGAAACATATTTGTACCCAGGCAACAATGACTTTAACAAGGTCGATTTTCCCGATTGCCGTGGACCTGTTAAAGTGACGACCGGATATTTCGTTACCATTTCCATGATCTTATTACTGAGCGCTCTTTGAATCATAATTGCCTATTTTGGACAAATCTACGATTTAAAAGTGAATTTGGCAAGATCGGACGATCGGCATCAGTAGAAATTGAAATTCGGGGCCAAACACTGCTTAACCCACATTGCAGCTTCAGCCCCCCAAATCTGGAAAAATTAGTCAAAAATCAAGTTTTATTGAGGCAATATGGGGCGTTTTTTGCGTTTTGTTTTTGCAAATGCCTGATATTCAATTGTGCGCTTTCGCTTTTTTCCAATTGTAGTCCCCAAGGGGGTATTGTATATCAGCGAGTTACGGTGTAACTTGCGGCCATGTATTTCAAAGTATCCATGCGCACCAATCCCGCCACGGGAGT
>JANXYV010000151.1 GCA_025355875.1 Prolixibacteraceae bacterium
TCCCAATATCAAGTTTGTGGTAATAATTGATGAACTCTTCAAAACACGTTTTGTAGGTTTTTATAGTTTGCTCACTATATCTTAATTCCTGAAGTTTTTCGATAAACTCTGACGGACACGTCCGGTAATTCGGTACGTCGTATGGGCTTATTCTATTTTTTCGCAAGCCCGGAGTTTCTTCTTCGAAGACAAAGTTCAGCAGTAATTTTTGTGCCAGCAACTTCAATTCGTCGATAAATTTTTCGGCATAAGGAATGGTCCACCACCGGTTTTCTGTATTCCAGCGATAATATGGAAATTTTCGTATTTCGCTGGTAAGTTCCTTATTATAGCCGTGAATGATATTCAAACTTCCTGAATTGGTTTTAATTACCAGCAAATCAGTTTTCGAGCGGTATGTCTTTTCAATTGGGGTTTCAGCTTTTTCCTGAATAAACTCTTTGATCCGATCTCCGAAATAGTCTTTTATGATCTCGGCATTCTCGCGGTAATTGGGTATTACCCAGCAATAGTTAATTCGATCCCACCTGCTGTATAGCAAGGTTTTAATCAACCGAATATCTTTTTCGTTTTTGGGCAACTTTACTATGATCCTTTTCTCGGTAAGGTGAATGGAAACATTCTGGTCAGTTTCAATGATATTCCTTTCCTGAAAAGCCGCCTGACTATTTTCCAGTTCATTTTTCTTGCTTGGATATTCAAGATCAGGAAAAAGGCCTTTTAACCGGTTGAAAGCAAATTGTGTGTATGGAATGTGCCAGGATCTTAACGACCGGCTCCAACAGGCATCCTGAATTTGTTTTAATCGTGATGCGATTTCCTGATTGTATGGAAAATCAACCTTGATACGTTTTTCTCCTTCATAAACAATTTTCGAGGCTTTCATAGTCAGATTTTTGGCGTATATACATTCAAATTTAGTAAATACCCGCCAAAGTTTACTCCATTTTGCCCTGAAAAACAAAAAAGGGAACAAGCCTTTCGGATCATTCCCTTTTTATTTAAAGCCCCCTCCAAACCTCCCCCGAAGGGTGAGGCTTAAAAAAAGCTATTGCCTTTCTCCCGTCATCCGTCTTCCTTCACTGGACTTCGGACTTTGGACTTTTTACTTGCTGTGTTTTATATTTGCCTGTGCAGCGGCCAAACGTGCGATTGGCACACGGTATGGTGAGCAACTTACGTAGCTCATACCCACTTTGTCGCAGAATTCAACCGAACTTGGTTCACCGCCGTGTTCGCCGCAAATACCTATCTTCAGGTTTGGTTTGGTCTGGCGGCCACGGGTAACGCCCATTTCAACCAGCAATCCAACACCATTCTGATCTAATACCTGGAACGGATCTTGTTTCAGGATACCGCGGTTCAGGTAATCGGGCAGGAATTTGCCGGCATCATCGCGCGAATAGCCCAAAGTCATCTGGGTTAAATCGTTGGTTCCGAACGAGAAGAAATCAGCTTCGGCGGCAATATGGTCGGCAGTTAAAGCTGCACGTGGAATTTCGATCATCGTACCTACCTGGTAGTCGATGCGGTCGCCTTTTTCAGCAAACACTTTTTCGGCCACGCTACGGATGATTTCAGTCTGGTTTTTCAATTCAGCCACTGTTCCAACCAATGGAACCATAATTTCAGGACGGGCATCCACGCCTTTTGCTTTCAGGTTCATGGCTGCTTCGATAATGGCACGGGCCTGCATCGCTGTAATTTCGGGATAGGTAATTCCCAAACGGCAGCCACGGTGTCCCAACATCGGGTTAAATTCGTGAAGCGATTCTACTTTTTGTTTGACTTGTTCGGCCGAAATACCCATTTCTTTGGCCATTTCAAGCTGGTTGGCTTCTTCGTGAGGAACAAATTCGTGCAACGGCGGATCGAGCAAACGAATGGTGACGCCGTATCCGGCCATCGCTTCGAAAATACCTTCGAAATCGCTGCGCTGCATTGGCAGCAGTTTTTCCAAAGCTTTTTCGCGACCGGCCACATCATCGGCCAGAATCATCTCGCGCATGGCTTTGATGCGTTCGCCTTCGAAAAACATGTGCTCGGTACGGGTCAGTCCGATACCTTGTGCGCCAAAATTGCGGGCAATTTGGGCATCTTTCGGAGTGTCGGCATTGGTGCGAACGGCCATCCGTTTGTATTTGTCAGCAATTTCCATCAATTCGCCAAAATATCCACTCAATTCAGGATCAATAGTGGCAATCTTGCCTTCATACACTTCACCCGTAGTTCCGTTCAGTGAGATGAAATCGCCTTCCTTAAAAGTTTTTCCATCACATGTCATTGTGCGAAGTTTATAATCGATTTGCAGGGCACCTGCACCCGAAACACAACATTTTCCCATTCCACGGGCCACAACGGCAGCGTGCGAGGTCATGCCTCCACGTGCGGTCAGAATACCTTTGGCTACGTTCATTCCGCGTAAATCTTCCGGAGAAGTTTCAATACGAACCAAAACTACACTTTTACCTTGTGCTACCCATTCTTCGGCCTCGTCGGCAAAGAAAACGATCTGGCCAGTAGCTGCTCCCGGAGATGCAGGCAATCCTTTTGCCAAAACGCGGGCGGCCTTAATGGCTTTTTTATCGAATACAGGGTGCAATAATTCGTCGAGTTTATTGGGTTCAACGCGCAGCAAAGCGGTTTTTTCGTCAATCAAACCTTCTTTCATCATATCGATGGCAATCTGCACCATGGCAGCCCCGGTACGTTTTCCACCGCGGGTCTGCAGCATCCACATTTTGCCTTCCTGAATGGTGAACTCCATATCCTGCATATCCTTGTAATGTTTTTCGAGATTGTTCTGAATTCTGAACAATTCATTGTACATCTGAGGCATTGCTTCTTCGAGAGAAGGATATTTGGCAGCGCGGTCGGCTTCGGAAACTCCGGCCAGTTCGGCCCATCGTTTCGAGCCTTCGATGGTGATTTGCTGTGGAGTACGGATCCCGGCCACCACATCCTCGCCCTGGGCATTGATCAGGTATTCGCCATTGAAAAGATTTTCGCCGGTTCCGGCATCGCGGCTAAAACATACGCCTGTTCCTGAAGTTAACCCCATGTTTCCGAATACCATGGCCTGAACATTCACTGCAGTTCCCCATTCTTCAGGAATCTGGTTCAGCTGACGGTAATAGATAGCACGGTCGTTCATCCAACTGTTGAATACGGCACAGACAGCACCCCAAAGCTGTTCATACGAACTTTCAGGAAAATCGTGACCGGTTTTTGCTTTAACTGCAGCTTTGAATTTGGTAACCAGTTCTTTCAGTGCATCCACCGAAAGCTCGTTATCGTTGATCACATTTTGTTCGTGCTTAACTTCTTCAAGGATTTCCTCAAATGGATCGATATCGGTTTTTGAAGTTGGTTTCATGTCAAGAACCACGTCGCCATACATTTGCACAAAACGGCGGTAGCTGTCCCACACAAAGCGAGGGTTTCCGGTCTTTCTGGCCATTCCTTCCACCACAGTGTCGTTCAAACCGAGGTTCAGGATGGTATCCATCATACCCGGCATTGATGCGCGTGCGCCTGAACGAACAGAAACCAACAGCGGGTTGGCAGAATCGCCAAATTTGCCGCCGGTTTGAGCTTCCACCTGTGCGATTGCTGCTTCGACATCAGCCTTTATCAGTTCAACCACATGTTCCCGACCCAATTTATTGTAGAGGGTACAAACATCGGTAGTGATGGTGAATCCCGGGGGAACAGGAACACCAATCAAATTCATTTCTGCAAGGTTTGCACCTTTACCTCCGAGCAAGTTTTTCATGTCAGCTTTGCCTTCAGCTGCGCCATTTCCAAACGTGTAAACGTACTTTGTCATAAAATGTAATTTTATAAGAATTAAAAATTGTTTTCACTGTAAGTGGCACAAATATAAGGATTCCTTCAAGAAGCAAAAAACCAAAGGTCTTTTTAATTTCTTCAAAATCTTAACAATCCTTAACCATCGTTTATACCTCTTAACGACTCCTCGTTGTATATTTGCAGAGTAATTCACAATAAGAATTCAGACAAGAGGTTTTTTTTCATAGAATAGGTTTGGTTAGGTTAGAAAAGGATGGTTGGGGCCATCCTTTTTTTTACCACTATTCTCAGATTTAATATTCTTTAACCTTGGTTCAGATGTGTTAACATTGATCGGATGTATCTTTGCTTCGTACAATTTAGATAAGAGGTTTTTTTTCATAGAATAGGTTTGGTTAGGTTAGAAAAGGGTGGCTGGGGCCATCCTTTTTTTTGACTATATTTTTTTTGATCGAAAATTTTCCCCAGGTTTGCCCTCGAACCACTAATTCAACCACACCGTCAGATCAAAAGAACACCAGATACACAATAGGATTTGTGCGTGTGTTTAAATTCTGCAAAAATTTGTTCAACTTTACTGCAAACAAATGAAGTTGTCCGATCTTAATTTATCTATGATTTAAAAACTGATCCTATGGAGAATGCCTCAAAAAATCCGGAACCGGTTGTGGCTGGCAGGATTACCTCTGTTGATTTCTTCCGCGGCTTTACCATGTTCCTTTTGATAGGAGAAAGCACCCATCTTTACAGTCATATCGGTTCAATTCAAGGCAGCAGCCTGATGCAGTTTTTTGCCACACAACTCGACCATCACGAATGGCACGGACTTCACTTCTGGGACCTGATCCAACCATTTTTCATGTTTATCGTCGGAGTGGCCATTCCATTTGCAGTGGCTAACCGGATTAAAAAGGGAGATTCAGATCAGACTATTTTAAACCATGCGCTCAAACGCTCATTTCTCCTGCTTTTTTTGGGATGGGCATTGTACTGTATCGGACCCGGCGAAATCGTTTTCAGGTTTCAGAACGTGTTGGCTCAATTGTCGGTAACCTATCTGGTTGCATTCCTGATCCGAAAAAAGAGTGTTACTTTTCAAATCACTTTTACCTTGGTTGTCCTTCTGATGACCGATCTTGCTTACCGGTATTTCCCCGTTGTAGGTTTTAACCATCCCTGGGTGCCATTTGAAAATCTGGGCGCCTGGGTCAATAATAAAATTGAAGGGGTTGAGAAGGCTGATATCTGGGCTTCGTTAAATGCGGTTCCGACCATTGCTCACACCGTTTGGGGAGTTCTTTTCGGCCAGCTCCTGATGAGCGCCCGTCCGGTAAAAAAGAAAATTCAGATCATGCTGATGGCAGGATTTGCCTGTTTACTGATCGGTTTTTCGCTTGACTTATTGAATATTACGCCAATCATCAAGAAAATTGCCACTGCCTCTTTTGTTTTTGCAAGCGGGGGATGGGCCATCCTCGCGCTTTGTTTTTCTTACTGGATCATTGATGTCAAAAAGCTATTCGCCGGAGGATCGAAATTTTTTACGGTTGTCGGGATGAACTGCATTTTTATTTACCTCTTTTTTCATATTGGAGGCTCCGATCTGATCAGCCGGATTTTTGTGCCTTTTTCCAAACTTCTTTTCTCGTGGAACGGTGAGATATCAGTCAACATTGCGACCAGCCTGGCAACCTGGTTTTCCTTGTGGTATATTTGCTACTGGTTGTTCAAAAACAAGCTGTTTATTAAGATATAAGTCAATACTATCCAATACTCAATAAAGAATATCCAATATTCAGAATCCAACTTGGAATTTGGAACTTTGAACCTGAAACTCTTACAGTCCGGCAACCAGTTCTTTCAAAATCATGGTCATGTTGGGTTCGGCTTTCATGGCCGCTTCCTGAACTTCCTCATGCGAGATTTCGACGATCTGTCCGGGAACGCCGCTGTCGGTCACGATCGAAATTCCAAAAACAGTCATATTCATATGGCGGGCCACAATAACTTCAGGAACGGTTGACATACCGACCAGATCGGCGCCCAAATGCCGGAACATCAGGTATTCGGCCGGAGTTTCAAAGGTAGGACCGGAGACGCCCACATAAACGCCCTCTTTCAGGGAAATTCCGTTTTTCAACGCAATCGCTTTGGCCTTGTTCCGGAGATGTTCATCGTAGGATTTGCTCATATCGGGGAACCGCGGGCCAAGTTCGTTGAGGTTTTTTCCCCTAAGCGGATGTTCAGGAAAGAAATTGATATGATCGGTAATAAGAACCACATCGCCCACTTTAAAGTCGGGATTTAATCCTCCGGAAGCATTGGAAACAAACAAGGTGTTGATGCCCATCATTTTCATTACCCGAACCGGAAAAGTAACTTCTTTCATGGAGTATCCTTCGTAATAGTGGAAGCGACCCTGCATGGCCAGTACGTTTTTTCCGGCCAGTTTCCCGAAGATCAGCTTTCCGGAATGTCCATCAACGGTAGAGACCGGAAAATCAGGAATTTCACTGTATGGAATAGTCCGTTCGATTTCAATTTCACTGACCAGTCCGCCAAGACCCGAACCCAGGATGATTCCGGCATCAACGGGTTTTTTTACTATTTCGCTTATGAAGGTCGCGGTTGCTTTTATTTTCTCTAACATAGGTTACAATTTTTTCGTCAAAGTTTTTTCCTTCGCTATCCAGGAATTTGATTTTCAGGGGTATGTAAAATAAATTAGCTTTCATCGAATCTGAAAGATCCATGTCCTTCAGGCGCATCGAATCTTTTTCGGTGGTGATAATTACCTTATTTTCTGACTGAATGGAATTGAACTTTTGTTCTATCTGCTGAATGTTCGAAGGATTAAAATTGTGGTGGTCAGGATATTTCAAATCGGTAATATCTTCACTGAAGTTATTCAGATACTTGCGTAAGTGCTCCGGATTTGCAATTCCGGTAACGAGCAGCACACTTACCTTATCTGATGCAAGTTTGGGAGTGCTGATGGCCTTGTCAGGAAAGACCGGCGTGAGTGACTGGTAAACCATGGTCGTAAAAAACAGGTTCTGATATGGTCGCAGAAACACGTCTTTCATGATAATCCGCCGAGTGATTGGCGAAATTTCCTGAGGACATTTGGTGTAGATAATCACATTTGCCCGGCGCATTTGCCATTTGGCTTCCCGAAGTCGGCCAACAGGCATCAACTGGTCCTTGTCGATCGGGCGGTTAAAATCAATCAGCAGAATATTGATCCCAGGATTCACACTTCGATGCTGAAATGCATCGTCCAATAAAATCACATCGGGCAATTGCGCCGCTGCCTGAACCTGAATTTTTTGGATGGCCTGAACCCGCTTTTCGTCCACAATAACCTGTACCTCGCTGAACTTGGTTTTGATCTGCAAAGGCTCATCACCGACATCCGAAGCCAATGAATCAACCATAACTTCCTGATAACCTTTCGTTTTCCGTTTATAACCCCGGCTTATGGTGGTTACAATGAATTGTTTCCGAAGAAGTTCGACCAGGTATTCGGTGTGAGGAGTTTTGCCGGTTCCACCAACGGTAATGTTTCCAATCGAAATAACCGGTATCTCGAATTCGGTGGATTTGAACAGTTTATAATCGTACAGGAAATTGCGTATCGAAATGATTAGCCCGTAAATGGCAGAAATTGGATATAGAAGGAATTTGAACATCTTGGAATTCAAGTAAAAAGTAAAAAGGCAAAAGTGCAATTCTGATGATTGACAGGCATTCACGCAATATTAGGCTGTCACACTGACAATCGTATTGCAAAAGTAGGAAAATTTGAGGAGCGAACCGAATTAATGAAATGCATAAAACAGTAAGGAATTAAAACAGAATACCAATGCAAGACACATTTTCCCTTGACTAACCAAACCTTTTTCATATTTTTACACAGCATAGACAGGAGCAATCCCTCTAAAATTTAAGTATATTGATAAAAACAGACTGTAATTAGATTATCAACGCATTGACATAGCATTAGCTATTATTCGCATACCAGAAACCTGAAAGTTAAATGTTAATATTGAAATATATATTCATAAAAATGGAAACAATAAGCATACAAATAAAAAATCCGAAAGCCAAACAGTTGCTCAAAGATTTGGAATCGATGAATTTGATCACGATAAAATCGAAACCCACCTTGGGTATGATGCTTGAAAAGCTGCGAACAAAAGGTCAGGATGCTCCTAGGCTTGAAGAAATTACAAGTGAAGTAGAAAAAGTCAGGCAAATGCGCTATGATAAAAAAGCATAGAATTATTGTTGACACAAATCTGTGGATTAGTTTTTTGCTGTCGAAGCAATTTAGCTTCATCGATAAGTTGTTGAAAAATAGAAATGTGCAGCTTGTTTTTAGCTCTGAGCTTCTTTTGGAGTTTTTGGATGTGGTAAAGCGGCCAAAATTGAAAAAGTATTTCTCGAAAACCAATATCGATAACTTGCTCGAAATTATTGAGGAATATGCAGTATTTATTCAGGTAACGTCTGCCGTTGATAGTTGTCGTGATAAAAAAGATAATTTCCTTTTGGCATTGGCAAAGGATAGTTCGGCCAATTATTTGATTACCGGAGATAATGATTTACTTGTAATAAAGAAATTTGAAGAAACTGAAATAATAACCATTGCAGAATATAAAATCAAAACAGAGATATAACAAACGAAGATATAAAATACTGTAATTTAAAATATTAACATAGCATTCTGCTATTGTTCGCGCCCTCAGAAACCTAGGAAATTTCTTATTAAGCGAGCATGCAAACAGATTCAATGAGCAAAATGCTCACGACGGCAACGGCGTGGGCTTTTGACTTATCGTTTGCATGTAGCCTTCCTAGGGGCTAGAGGGCGGGTAAGAATTTAGCTCACGCTTTTTTTGTGGGTGATAGTCTTATCTGGATAATGGTGGAAGCGAAAGCCGAAACCATGATCAAAGATATTCTACAGAACAACGAAAACCTGACTTCCAATACGCGAACATTGGAAGTTCTTCACGCTCATTTTCCACAATGCTTTAACAAAGAAGGAACCTTTGACATCGACAAGTTTAAAGAACTGGTGCAAACCAACGTGGATGTAACGCACGAAGGTTACGACCTCAATTTTCTAGGGAAAAACTATGCCAAACTGTTGGCTTCGGTGGAAACTACTACTGTTATACAGCCGAATATAGAGCACAATGCAAAACCCGAAAACGCCAATAGTCAAAATCTGTATATCAGTGGTGATAACCTTGATGGACTGAAACACTTACTAAAATCGTATACAGGAGCTGTAAAATGTATCTATATCGACCCGCCTTACAACACAGGTACTGATGGTTTTGTGTATAACGACAAGTTCAACTATACCAACAAAGAACTCACGAACAAATTAAGCATAAGCGACGAACAAGCCAATAAAATTCTTGATCTTACCCGCCGTGGTTCTGCTTCTCATTCTGCCTGGCTTACTTTTATGTATCCACGCTTATTGCTGGCCCGCGATTTACTCACTTCTGATGGAGTTATTTTTATCTCCATTGACGACAACGAACAAGCCAATTTGAAATTGCTTTGTGATAGTATTTTTGGGGAGGAAAATTTGATTTCACAAATTGTTGTTCAATCAAATAAAAGAGGTCAGACTTATAAACAATTAGCTAAGACTCATGAATATCTACTCGTTTATGTCAAAAGTGAAAGCAGTATAGTTAATGAACTCAAAAAAGAATTGAATGGCAAGCTAAAATCAGATTCTATTGGGGTATTTTCGGAAAGGGAGTTAAGAAATAGGAATCCTAAATTTGGAAGATTTAATCGTCCCAACTTATATTATCCGATTTATATCAACCCATATACTATCGATGAAAATGGATATTGCCCCGTATCATTAACAAGGTCATTAGAGTTTAATGTAGAAGTTTTCCCACTTAACAGCGAAGGCAAAGAAAGTTGTTGGAGATGGGGACCTACGAAACTTAACAAAAACATTAGTGAAAATACAGTGGAAAGTAATGCCGTTGGAAGGATTAAAACTACTGGAGAGTATGGTGTTTATGAAAAATACAGAAAGGAAACTTTTAAAGCAAAAACAATTTGGTTTGAAGATATTGTAATCTCTAACGAAGATGATGATGAGGATGAAATCTGGGATGAAACTGGAGTTATCACTGAGCAGGGTTCAACTGAATTGAGAAAATATGATATGGGAGATGTTTTTGATTTCCCTAAACCAACTTTCCTTGTGAAAAAGGTTTTGGAATTAGGTTCTGATATTGACTCATTTTGTTTGGACTTTTTTTCAGGTTCAGGGTCACTTGCAGAATCAGTATTAAGGTTAAATTCAAATTTAGGTAATAGAAAATTTATTTCTATTCAACTTCCTGAAAACCTAGACAATAAACTTAAAAATAGTTCAGCTTCTGATAGGGCGAAAGTACAGAAGGTCATTGATTTCATGGATATAAACTCATATCCTCACACATTGGACAACATTGGCTTTGAACGTATAAAACGTGCGGCCGCCAAAATAAAAGCCGAAACAGGTGCAGATATCGACTACGGGTTCAAGCATTATACTTTGGTTGAACCATCGGCAGATACCTTGGACAAATTAGAAGAGTTTAAAGCCTACGAATTGTTTACCAATAACGACACTTTGAGCCTTTTTGGCAAAGAAACGGTACTCGAAACATGGTTGGTAAAAGATGGTTATGGCTTTGGGGCAAAAGTGCAGGAGGTAAAATTAGCCGATTATACAGCTTACCTTTGTGGAAAGCACCTGTATTTTATTGAAGCGGACATTGATGAAAACGACATGGTGGCTTTGCTCGACAAATATCAGGCAGAATCTGCTTTTAGTCCCGAAAACATTGTGATATTCGGTTATAGTTTCAATTTTTCGCAAACCGAAATGCTGCGCAAAAACTTGTTTGTGCTAAAAGACAGCCACAAAAACCTGAAAGCAAATTTCGATATCCGTTACTAATATTATGGAACTAATCCTACAAACAGGGCTCATACATCAGCAGTGCGCAGTGGATGCAATTGCCAAGGTATTTGAAAAATCAGAAGTCAAACCGCCAAATCAATATTATAAAAATCCGATTGTTTCAATAGAAAATGTTCTTTTTGAAAACATCAAACAGATTCAAATTGAGAATGAAATCCATTCGTCATTTCGTACAATTGCCAAAACCGAAAAAGCCCTGCATTTGGATATAAAAATGGAAACGGGTACAGGTAAAACATACGTTTACACACATGCCATTTATGAACTTCATCGCCGATACGGAATTAATAAATTTATTGTTGCTGTTCCCACATTACCTATAAAAGCAGGTGCAGAGCAGTTTCTGGGCGACAGCTATGTGCAAAAACATTTTGAAAATACTTGTGGATATGGTGCACAAATTGAACTTTATACGCTGAAAGCACAAACAAAAAAGAAAGGAAAAACATTCTTCCCAAGTGCAGTACGGGCGTTTGTAGAAGGTTCCAACCAAACAAGCAACAAAATTTTTGTGCTGCTCACCAATATGCAATTGCTGACCAATGCGACCATGCTCTCGCGTTCCGACTACGACTTTGGTATCCACGGATATTATCGGCCTTTCGATGCATTGGCAGCAACCAAACCTTTTGTGATCATTGATGAGCCACACCGCTTTCAGCGCGACCAAAAAGCTTTTGAAAAAATTACCGGTGAACTAAAACCGCAATGTATTATTCGTTTTGGTGCCACTTTTCCCGATATTGCGGTTGGCAAAGGAAAAAATAAAGTAACCAAAAAAGATTATCTCAATTTGCTTTACGACTTAAATGCTTGTGCATCATTTAATCAAAACCTGATAAAAGGAGTTGCAAAGGAACACTTTGAACCACTGTCATCCAAAGAAGAGAAAATAAAAATCACAGCTATTGATAGTAAAACTTCTGTCACGTTTAATCATATTTTGGCTACAGGACGAAAACCATACACCATGCAGTCGGGTGATTCGCTTTCTGTAATAAGTGATGAACTACGAGGATTGACCATTTCAGGTATAGGCACAAACTATGTTGAATTTTCAAATGGTCAGGAAAAGCGGGTTGGTGAAGAGTTTACGGTTGATATTTTTTCCGATTCCTATCAGGAACAAATGATTCGTTTAGCGATTCAACGGCACTTTGAGACAGAACGTGCCAATTTTAACCGACCATGCAAAATTAAAACATTGGCACTTTTCTTTATCGACAATATTGAATCGTATCGTGGCGACATCAACGGCGATAAATGGCTGCATGCAATTTTCGAACAGTTATTAAAAGAGCGCATTGAATACGAATTACAACAAACTTGTTCCGATGAATACCGGGCTTATCTCGAAGCCAGCAAAGCCGATATATCAGCCTGTCATGCCGGATATTTTGCGAAAGATAATACCGATAGTGACGAAAGTATTGCCGAAGAGGTGGATGAAATTCTGCATAACAAAAAGAAACTGTTATCTATTGTAAACGAAGACGGTTCGCTGAATACACGTCGTTTTTTGTTTTCGAAATGGACATTGAAGGAAGGCTGGGACAATCCAAATGTATTTACCATAGTCAAATTGCGTTCGAGCGGTAGCGACAATAGCAAAATTCAGGAAGTAGGTCGAGGTTTACGTTTACCTGTTGACGAATTTGGCAACCGCATTTCAAACGAAGAATTTCTTCTGAATTACATTGTTGACTTTACAGAGGCCGATTTTGCAAACAGATTAGTTGC
The DNA here is from genome assembly GCA_025355875.1 of Prolixibacteraceae bacterium. Lineage (GTDB taxonomy): Bacteria > Bacteroidota > Bacteroidia > Bacteroidales > Prolixibacteraceae > Aquipluma. Next base: position 12,572 of record JANXYV010000151.1, read on the forward strand.
CGAAATCAATGCAGAATTGCCGGAAGGTCAGACGACGCAAATTTCAGCCCAGGAAATGGAACGTGTAGCAAACTTGAAAGGAATTACTACAAAAGTGCTTTTTATAGAATTGCTAAACAAAGACTTTATTGATACAGACAAGTTAATTTTGGCTGATAAGATTAATGATTTTTATCGAGAATATCCTGAATTTAATAACACCCGACTTGCTGGTAATAAGGTAATTGATAAAAATAAAAATCAACGAAACACAGTCAAAATTCGTACAGCAAAATTCAATGAACTTAAAGAACTTTGGACTGCCATTAATAAAAAATACGTCATATTCTTCGACAATAATATTGATCAATCTATTGAAGGAGATTTACATAGCTTATTAGAAGATGGTATATTTGGTTTGCAGGAGATTTCGTCCGACCGCCAGACAATAAAAGCCGGGAAAGATAAGGTTGACGCGGTGGGTGAAGCTGGCGCTACATACTCTATTAGTGGTAGAAAAATGTCGTACAATATTTTTCTAAAGCGAATAAACAAAGCTACTTCAATTCCAATTGCAACAATTCATAAGGCAATTGTTCAATATGTCAGCGCTAAAGCAGAATTTAATCCTTCATTGTTCAACGAAAACTCCCTGGCTCGATTTATTTCCAAATTCAACGAATGGAAATACGACAATTTGAAAGGCCGCTTCAACTACAAACAAACCACTTATACACCAACTTCAACAAAACTGACAAATATTGATGGATCTATAAAAGAGGAAGTTGTGCAAGGCGAAATAGGTATAAAACTATTAACTGGACAACCTTCAGATAAATATTTGTATGATGTAATTGCTTACGATTCGGATTTAGAAAGAAAAAACATCATGGAGGATATTCAGGATGTTGTTGTATTTGGCAAAATTCCCAGAAAAAGCATCTCAATACCTACCATTGGCAATGATTCATATAGTCCTGACTTTATGTATGTCGTAAATAAAAAAGATGGGCAAAAAGAATTAAACATTGTCATCGAGTCAAAAGACTACAAAAGTGAAGCTGATTTACGAGGTGAAGAAGCAATGAAAATTAATTGCGCCGAAAAATTTTTCAATCAGCTCACATTGGATGGATATAAAGTATCATTTAAGAAGCAATTGAATAGTAGTGGCGTAAAATCAATTATTGAAGAGATTAGCAATAATCCAGACCGCAACGTGGTCGCAAATCTATAGAAATACGCGATTGAACGGATATTCTTCGACCCGTCTTGGACGTATATCGTTGGTGGAAAATGCGTTTTGTTCAAATATGTTATCTCGCTATGATAAAGAAATGACTAGTAATAGGCTTCGGCTAAAGCCTTGTCCATGATGGAATGATAATTCAATTCAACACCATGAATGGCGTTGCTAGTCAGCAATGCCAATATGTACTTACCAATCATTTTGATTATAAAGGTTTTGGTTATTGTCGCGGCTAATCTGACCAAACCTAGCCTTCAGACTACGAGCATTTTACAGCAGGTTCAATGCATTCTTAAAGTAAGCATTCACCAGCAAATAACTTTTCCGGCGGTTGGATACGCGGTACCTTTTCTTTAGAATCTCTTCCGGACGGGCTTTTTTGATTTTCCGGAGCAGGTTCATATAATAGCTGTATGCAAGATAAACACCCAGCCTGACTTGTTTATTTAATTTGCGGATACCTTCCATTGATTCCTGAAAGTCCCGATCTATTTCGTCTTCCAGCTGTTTCTTTGTTTCTTCAGTAAAATTGGAAAAATCAATGTCCTTGAAATAGACCCGTCCTTTTTCGTTAAAATCATCGCGGGCGTCCCGCAGAAAATTGACCTTCTGGAATGCTTCCCCAAGTTTTCGTGCGGGCGCTTTTAATTGATCGTATTTTTCAGGCTCATCAAAATAGAAAACCCGAAGGCACATTAAACCAACTACCTCGGCAGAACCGTAGATATAGGTTTTCAGTAATTCAGGCGAGTATACATTGTTGGCAAGGTCCATTTCCATACTAAGCAGGAAGGCTTCGATCAATTCACGATCGATTCCGAATTTGTGAACCGCCATCTGGAAACTGTCGATTATCGGGTTAATGCTAAAGTTGCGTTCAATGGCGATGAATGTTTCTTTTCTGAATTCTTCGAAAATGGTTCGCTGATCCTGATCGGTAAACGTATCCACAATCTCGTCGGCATAGCGCACAAAACCATAGATGCTGTAAATGCCTTCACGGTATCTCGCATTTAGAACCCGCACACCCAGAGAAAAGGAAGTGCTGTAATTGCGGGTCGTTATCCGGCTGCAGTCAAGGTTATTTTTCCGGTAAATATCCATTGTCTTTCAGTATTCTTTCAGTTACTAACCGGGAGCTGATTACCACCATGGGAAGTCCGGTTCCAGGTACCGTTGATGCGCCCACATAATACAAGTTGCTGAATTTCTCATCCTTGTTTTTTGGACGAAAACCTCCAACCTGATTCAGGTCGTGAGCCAAACCCAGACCACTTCCGCGGTACAATCCAAACGTGTTTTGCCAGTGTTCTGGATTCAGGACGATTCTGGTCTCGGTATGTTTTTTAAAATCAAACCCGGTCCGTTCGCCCAGATCCTGAATGATGCCATCGGCAATTTCCTGATCGTCGCTCCAATCGGGTTTGTACCTTAAATCAGGAACGGGACAAAGTATAAAGATACATTCTTTTCCCGGAGGAGCATAACCGGGATTGTGCATCGACTGGATATTGACGTAATAGTAGGGTTTGTCGAGCTTAATTTTATTCCTGAAAATTTTCGCCGCATATTCCTGAAAATTTCTTCTCAGAAAGTAATTGTGGTGGTACATCTCCGGAACTTTGGTGTCAAGCCCCAAATAGATGGTCAGTGGGGCGAGAGTCCATTTTTTTACATCCAGTTTCTCAGACGAAAAGGCTGGCCGTTTCAAAACTCCGCCACGAAATCCTGCAGCATCGGCATTGACCACAAACTGGTCAGCTTTCCACTCTTTTCCCGAACGGTCAGTAAACCAGAAGATTTTCCCATTTTCTTCTGAAAAGCTGACGATTTCGGTGTTATAATGGATTTTTACTCCCCGGTTTTCGAGTTCCCGAAGAAGCCCTTCCACAATTTTGTACATTCCGCCTTTCACATTGTAATAACCATCATGAACCAATTCGGTGTAATTCAGTAAGGTATAAACGGCTGGAGTGTCGAAAGGCGTAGCTCCGAGGAAAAACCCAACCAGCGAAAATATCACTTTGACTTCAAAGGATTCGAAATTCTGCTCCATTTCGGTCCACATCGACCGAAACATTTTTGGTGCATGTTTGATCGGAACAGTGGTCAATTTAAGCAGATATTGAGCCAAAGAATCGAAATTTTGATGGATAACTATCTTTTCGGTATCATGAAAAATCTGACCTGCGGCTTTTAGAAACTTGTGCAACTTCTTCTCAAAATCGGGTTCCAGATGTTGGAATTCAAGCGCCAGTTTTTTTAAATCTTTATAAATTAAATAGCTACGCGAATCGCCTTCAAAGTGAACCGAATAAAGTGGATCAAGTTCCACAAATTCGAAGGGCATCCGGATGTTGCAATCATTGACCAATTCCTGAAATTCATAACTCATGCTGAAGAACGTCGGGGCCATGTCGAATTTGAATCCATCTTTCTCCAGCAGGTTGAGCCTTCCTCCCGCACGATGGTATTGTTCGACCATCTCCACCTCGTATCCTCTCGAGGTTAAGCGAAGGGCGGTGCTCAATCCTCCAAGTCCGGTACCGATGATGAGAATTTTCTTCTGCATTTGTTTAATAAATTACACACACACTTAAACAAACTAAGTTCAAAATGTTTTTGTAAATTACGAAATTATTTTTGAAAGCTGCTTGTTTTTCATAAATTTATTGAATGATGTCAAACGCTGTGGTACTAGGTTCAGGAATTGGTGGATTGGCAGCGGCTATCCGGCTTAGCCGTCAGGGGATTGACGTGACGGTTTACGAATCGGCTGATCGGGCAGGAGGGAAGATCGCCGAACTGAATTTGAATGGTTTTCGCTTCGATGCCGGGCCTTCGCTTCTGACTTTACCTGAAATGGTGTTCGAAATCCTGGACGACGACCTTCGTTTTCCGGTCCGAAAGCTCGAAATCATTACTAAATATTTTTATCCCGACGGCACACAGCTTTCAGCATATGGAAATATTACAAAACTTTCCGGAGAAATTGAAGGAAAACTGAACGTCCCGGCAGTTAAGGTGACTGACTATTTGAGAAAGGCCGCCAAAGTGTATGAGCTGACGTCTGATCTTTTCATTTTTGGATCGTTTCACCGCTTGAGAAACCTGATGAATCGAAATGCTCTGAAGACACTTGTGAATTTCAGGAAACTTCAGGCATTCCAAAACCTGCACAACTTCAATGTGCACGAACTTGAAGAAAAAAGATTGGTTCAGTTGTTTGACCGGTATGCTACCTATAACGGAAGCGATCCTAATCAGACACCGGCAACACTCAGCGTAATCTCGCATCTGGAGCACAATCTCGGGGCTTTTATTCCTGAGGATGGAATGTTCCAGGTGATAAGGTCGCTGGAGCAACAGGCTTTGCGTTTGGGTGTGAAATTCCATTTTGGGCAGCCTGTCCGGAAAGTGGAAATTGACAAAGGAAAAGTTCTGGGTTTGTTGCTCGATTCAGGATTTGTTTCGGCCGAAATTGTAGTAAGCGACGTGGATATTCACCACTTCTATTCCACGATTTTACCTGATAAAAAGAGACTTGCGAAGATCGACAGGGAAGAAAGATCTTCTTCAGCCCTGATTTTTTACTGGGGCATGAAAGGGAATTATCCGGAATTGGATATTCACAATATTTTTTTCAGTGAAAAATATCCGAACGAATTCTATCACTTGTTCAGAACCAAGGATGTTTTCGATGACCCTACGATTTATATTTATATCAGTAGTAAATACAATCCATCCGATGCGCCGGAAGGATCAGAAAATTGGTTTGTGATGATTAATGCGCCGGCTGATATTGGGCAAAATTGGAATATTTTTATTGAAACCTCGCGCAAAAAAATTCTTCAAAAACTGGAACTTATGCTTGGTAAGAACATTCGGAATTCCATCGTCAGCGAAGAAATACTTTCACCTCCTGAAATCGCTAAACAAACGGGTTCAGTAAATGGTTCTTTGTATGGAAGCAGCTCAAACAGCCGATTTGCTTCGTTTAACCGTCATGCCAATTTCAGGAGCGATATTCATGGATTGTATTTTGTGGGAGGAAGTGTTCATCCCGGAGGTGGAATACCGCTCTGTTTGTCGTCGGCACGGATTGTAGATGAATTGGTCAAAGAACAATTGATAAAAAACAGACTATGAATCACCCGAATTCAATCCGGATTGTACGAATTTTGATTGTGATTTGGTACCTGGTCGGAATCGCAGGCTTCATGAACCGATCGCTTCAACTTTATTTTCAGATGCTGACTCCTTTTGGAATCATCGCAGCTGCATTGCTGTTGATGGTGTTTCATGAACCAAAGAACCTTAAAAATGGACTCATCTTTTTTGGTATCGCATTGCTGGGTTTTGTGGTCGAACTGATTGGAGTAAATACCCAGGCTCTTTTTGGTTTCTATGGCTATGGAAATTCGCTCGGACCCAAACTTTGGAACACTCCGTTTGTCATCGGATTGAACTGGCTGATATTGATTTATTGCATTTCGTCGATCGCACAACCAATTCGTGACAGCTGGTATTTTCCGTTGATCGGAGCTTCTGCGATGGTCGTTTTCGATTGGCTCATGGAACCAGTCGCTGTTGCAACCGACATGTGGTCGTGGTTTGGCGATACCATTCCGGTGAAAAATTACCTGGATTGGTTCCTGATTTCCGGATTTATTTTTCTGATTTTCCGGATTCTGAAAGTCGATATCCACAACCGGATCGGCGGGATTCTCCTGCTGATGCAGGTGATTTTCTTTTTGGTTTTAAACGTATCCTTTCGCATCGCATGATAAAAGCAAAACATAACCCATTCTATATCTGGTTTTTCAGAAATTACTTTGGAATGCTGAGGCGAATTCATTTCCGGAAAATGTCGCTCATTTCAACAATCGATATTCCTGAAAACCATTCTGTTCTGCTTTTCCAGAATCATTGCAGCTGGTGGGACGGGTACTGGTCATATCTGGTAAGCCGGAAATATCTTCACCGGAAATTTCACGTGATGATGCTCGAGAAACAACTGCGGAAGCGAATGTTCCTGAATAGTTGCGGAGTTTTTTCCATCCAAAAGAATAATCGAGATTTCCTGAATTCACTGGACTATACTTCTGAAATCCTGATGGATCCGAAAAATCTGGTCGCGATTTATCCGGCAGGCGAAATGTTTACCCAACACCGGCAAACCGTTCAATTTCAGGCCGGAATTGAACGAGTCTTCCACAGCGAACATGAACCGTTTTCGATTGTCTTTGCCGTTTTTTTAACTGATTATTTCGGTTTTTCACGGCCTGAAATCCGCCTTTACCTCGAAAATTATTCCGGAGAGCGAACGATGTTGGCAATGACCGACGCATTCAATTCGTTTTATCAATACTGTGTTTCAAAACAAACCGAATGATCATGGTATTTCTGGCTGGGTTCATATTGATTTTTCTGGCACTACGGACATTGGTTTCGCTGGTGAACCTATTGCCGGGACTGCACTTGCCATCGAAGAAACCTGTGGATTTTCCTGGAATTTCGATCCTGATTCCTGCACGAAACGAAGAAACGAACCTGGGAAAGCTGCTTGTCAATCTTCAGCAGCAGGATTATCCGGATTTGGAAATCTGGGTTTGTGACGACCATTCGTCGGACAATACCGAAGAAATTCTCAACTGGTTTGCCGGTGAAGATGAGCGAATTCAATGGTTTTTGGGTGAGAGACTTCCATCCGACTGGCTCGGGAAAAATTTTGCCTGTCATCAGTTGGCACAAAAGGCCTCAGGTGAATATCTGATTTTTCTGGATGCCGATGTGGAACTTTCAAACGATGCCATTTCGAAAGCGATGGCCTTTTTTCAGGAAAAAAAGCTGTCGCTTTTGTCGGTTTTTCCGGAGCAACGTCTTGAAACCTGTTCAGAGTGGATGACTGTTCCGCTGATGAATTGGATCCTGCAAAGTTTGTTGCCCCTAATCTTGGTTCAGAAAACACGACTCCCTTCGATGGCTGCGGCCAATGGACAATTCATGATGTTCGGGGCCGAAAATTACCGGACCGATTTGTGGCATTCAAAAGTCAGAAACCAGAATGTGGAAGATATCCGGCTGGCCAGAATGATGAAATCGGAAGGTTACCATATTGCGGTTTTGTTGGGAAATCACGATCTGTATTGCCGCATGTATCGAAATCTGAGTGAGGCGATATTAGGATTTTCGCGCAATATTCATGAGTATTTTGGTGGCCACCGGTGGATCATGATTGGCTACTGGCTTTTGATTTGCACAGGTCCGGTGGTCGTCTGGTTTATCTTTGGTTGGATATTTTTGGCGATATTTGCCGGTTTGGTGATTATCAACCGCCTGGCGGTTGCTCAGTCCAGCCGGCAAGATGCGATTTTGTCAGTTCTTTTGCATCCCTTGCAGATGATTGCATTCACAGTCATTGTCTTTTTCAATCTTTACCGCAAAATGAAAAAAGAGACTTTTTGGAAAGGAAGAAAAATTCAGTTTTGAAACGTCGCAAAAGGAATCAGTCACTCTCGCTGTTTTCAGATGAGAAAAAGTACGAAAAATCCTAACGGAATTGAAGCTGAAAAAGTTTATTGATATGAAGATCAAATTGTTATTGGTTGTTATTCCCGTGTTCACTATACTTGTGGCAACGGCTCAGAGAAAAGATCTGGCCTATTACCAATGTGCCTTCTTCGAAAGTTACCGGGCTGGCAACATGGCGCCATGGCCTGGATTGATCGAAGATATGGAAAAGTCATATTCGATCGATCTGACCTGGCAGACCGAAATGGTAAAAGCCATGTATGGACTGGTTGGATACCTGATTGGGGCTGGTCAAAAGGACGAAGCGCGGGTGTATATCAACAGAGCTGCCGATCACGTCGATCTGTTATTGGAAAAGTATCCACAAAATGCCAAGTTGCATAGCATTTCAGGAGCTCTTTACGGATATAAAATAGGACTTGCATTTTACAAGGCTCCGTTTCTGGGACCCAAGAGCCTTTCCCATATTGAAAAGGCCATCGAGTTGGATCCGGCTGAACCGGGCGGTTATATCGAAAAGGGAAATTCGTTGCTCTATCGTCCGGCAGCATTTGGAGGCGATAAGAACGAGGCACTCGCTTATTATCGCAAAGCGCTGAAGCTGATGGAAAGTCGAACGGATCAAAAATGCGATTGGCAAAAAATGCTGCTTCGGGCGTTCATCCTGAAAGCGCTCTATGAAACCAACAAAATTGCCGAAGCCACCGCTTTCAAGCTCGAAATGCAGAAAGATTACGGTACGATGGATTGGATCAAACAGTTTGTGGGTGCCGAGTTGATGGAAGGAAAATAAATGAGAGAATTTGAAACACTCTGTGCTTTCTTGAGAAGAAGCGAAAAACCATGGACGATATATCCTGATCTGAAATATTTTCTATATTTACGCATTGACGAATTCTAATTTATCACCACTAAATCTTAAACCTTATGGATTTCAAAAAATTTATTGTGATTCCTGTGTTCATTGCAATTCTCGCAGCTTCATTTATCGTTGTTGATCAGCTTCTTAATCCGTTAATGCCCATCTCCGATAAGGGTGGCTTTGGTTGGGTTACATTTCAGGCCTGGGCCATGTATTTTCTGGCCGGCGGAACTTTTAAAGGCGGACTTCGCACTTTTCTGGGTTATGTGATGGGTATCATCGCGGCAATTTCGATTATTTATTTATTCGGAATTTTTAATAGTTCAACCGGATTCTGGGCTTTGCCACTTGCTGTTTTAATCGTGGTTATTCCGATGTGTTCAGTCGAAAAGGCTCCTTCTCTTTTTGATTTTGTTCCGGCTTTGTTCGTTTCATCGGCAGTATTTTTTGCCTTTGGCAAAATGTATCCGGGTGCCACGATGACCGCATCGACCATTACCATCCTGACTTATTGTGCGATCGGAATGGTTTATGGCATTGTAACCGTTAATTTAAGAGGTCTTTACGAGAAATCGGTTGCTGAAAAAGCTTGAAAAAATTAGCGAATGAGCGTATTTCCAAAATAGAAGAATTACCGAAAAGGATGTCAGACCGGCATCCTTTTCCATTTTAAAAATTGCTGGTTATTGAAGGGAAAAGTTTAATTTTGGCCGGATGCTTAAACAATCCAAGTAAAACAATCGCATGAAACCAACTTTGTTAATTTTAGCTGCCGGAATGGGCAGTCGTTTTGGTGGCCTGAAACAGATTGAACCTGTTGGTCCAAACGGAGAAACAATTCTGGAATATTCGGTTTTTGATGCTATTCGAGCCGGATTTGGCAAAGTCGTTTTTGTTATTCGCAAAAGTTTCGCCGGGGATTTCAAAGCGCGGTTTGAATCTAAACTTTCAGGAAAGATTGAAATTGAATATGTGTTTCAGGAAACCCATAAACTGCCGAAAGGTTTTGTTTTACCTGAAGGGCGAGAAAAACCATGGGGGACCGGCCATGCAGTGCTGATGGCCAGAGACGTGATTCAGGAACCGTTTGCTGCGATCAATGCAGATGACTTTTATGGCGCTGAAGCTTTCCAAATCATTTCGAAGTTTTTGACCAATTCGGTCACAGCGCAACAATACGCCATGGTTGGATACACGCTGAAAAATACTTTATCGGAATTTGGGGGCGTATCAAGGGGATTGTGTGTTACCGATTCTCAAAACAAGCTGACCCGGATTACCGAAACCCATAACATCAGGCACGATGGAAATCGCGTGGTGTGCGAATCCGGAGACAGTAATAGTGTCGAATTAACTGGAAATGAAACGGTTTCAATGAATTTCTGGGGATTTCATCCGTCGATATTCGAAAATATTGAAAACCAATTTATTGAATTCCTTACCAGCAATATCCAATTGCCAAAATCGGAGTTTTATATTCCTTTTGTAGTTTTTGACCTGATCAATAAGCAACTGATCAATGTGGAAGTGTTAAGCGGCGATTCTCCATATTTTGGGATCACTTACAAAGATGAGAAACCTTTTGTCATCGAACAGATTCAAAAACTAACCGATCGGGGAGTTTATCCGGCCAAACTTTGGTAGGTAAAGGTCATTAGGTGTGCCTTTTTCAGGCTATTTGAGGACAATCTTTTCGCATTGGATATTTTGCCCCAGGAAAGTCGTTGCATTTTTCTCGAACACTTCTTCATTTTCGGTGGTGAGGTATTTGACCTGGCCCGATTTGGTGCATTTCTCATCCATTTCCGGATGCCTGGCAAGGTATTCGACCAACTTCGAACTGACCAGTTTCCCTTGTTCGAGTAACCGGATATTTTCGGGAACAAATTTCAGGATGAGCGGAATTAGCAACGGATAATGAGTACAGCCCAAAATAATGGAATCGATTTCAGGATCGGCAGCGAGCAGGTTGCGGATATTTTTTGATACAAAGTAATCGGTTCCGGGTGTGTCAATTTCATTGTTCTCCACCAGAGGAACCCACATCGGGCAGGCTTCCTGGGTGGTTTGAATTACTTTGCCTCCTGACCATTTTTCCAACTCGATCGGGTAGGAATCGGAGAGAACGGTACCCACCGTGCCCAAAATCCCTACATGGCCATTTCGGGTGAATTCTCTGATCGATTCAACCGCCGGACGGATCACACCTAATACTCTGCGATTCGGGTCAATGCCGGGCAAATCGTTTTGCTGAATGTTCCGCAATGCCTTCGCCGATGCCGTATTGCAGGCCAAAATAACCAATGGGCATCCCATTTCAAACAGCTTTTTTACCGCCTGAAGTGTATATTCATAAACAACCTCAAACGAACGTGAACCATATGGGGCACGGGCATTATCGCCCAAATAGATAAAATCGTATCCAGGAAGGTCGTTCAGAAATTCCTTCAGGATGGTTAAACCGCCATAGCCGGAATCAAAAACGCCGATGGGTTGAGTTTTGGAAGCCATTTGGATTTCAGTTTTGAACAAAAATAAAAAAGCCATCCTAAAGAAGATGGCTTTTCCGAATATTTTATCAGGTGGGTTATAGAATTCCCAGCTTGGTTTTTACGAATGGAAGGATGTCAATACTTTCTTTAGAATTGTAAAGGATAACCCTGGCGCTCATATCAAATACGTAAATCAGACCCTTTTCAGCTCCAACTTCTTTCACTGCCTTATCCGCTTTTTCGAGAATTGGTTTGTACAATTCTGCATTTTTAGCCTGAAGTTGTTGTTGTGCGCTGGAAGAATAAGTCTGAACCCGTTCTTGCATAGCTTGTAAATCTTCCTCTTTCATTTTACGCATGGTTTCAGACATGGAATCTTTCTTTGCGGAATATGCAACGAATTTTGCCTGCAATTCTTTCTGCATAACACCGTAAGCATCTTCGATTTCCTTTTGATAAGCCATAAATTGTTTCTCTGCTGCGGCTCTTTCAGGCATAATCTGAACCAGGGCCTGCATATCGATATGACCAAATTTTGGGGCCTGAGCATTGGCAAAACCTGCTGAAAACAACAGTATTCCTAAAACACAAATTTTGAAAACACTTTTCATACTTTTTTGGATTTAATTTTGGACAAATTTAGAATATTATTTTTTATAACCAAGCTTGGACAAAACCTGATCGGACAGATCAAATTTCGGATTTGTATAGATTAAAGTAATGCCATTGGCCTTGTCGAAGATGACAGCGTAATTTCCTTCGGTTGAGATATCCTGAATGGCTTTAAAAATGTCGTCCTGAATAGGTTTTACCAAACCCTGCCGTTTCTTGAACAGATCGCCATCGCGTCCGAAATACTTGCGCTGCAGCTCTTTGTATTCCTTTTCTTTTGAGATGATCACATCCTGGCGTTTGCGTTTCATTTCGTCGGAAAGCAACACACTTTCGGCCTGAAAGTCTTTGTACATCTGTTCGGTTTCGGCATGCATCGATTCGAGTTCTTTTTGATATTGGGCCGAAAGCTGGTCTAATTGCTCCTGGGCGGCTTTATACGACGGAATGTTGTCCAGGATATACTCAGAATCAACATAGGCAAATTTTTGGGCAAAGCTGCTGGCAACGGCCAGCAATAAAATTCCGGAGATAATAAGTAATTTCCTCATGATGTTATTTTTTTAGTTTGTTTACCAGGTTTAAGCAAATACCAGACCAAATTCAAACAGATCAAAATTGTTGTCCGATCACGAAATGGAATTGGCTTCCGGCTGCATCAGGTTGACCAGGAACCTTGTCAAATCCATATCCCCAGTCGATCCCCATCAAACCAAACATAGGCAAAAAGATCCGGACTCCGGCACCAGCTGAGCGGTGAAGTTTGAACGGGTTATAATCTGCAAATGTGTCCCACGCATTACCGGCTTCAAGAAATGAAAGCACATAAATGGTTGAAGATGGTTTTAAGATCACCGGATATCGCAGCTCCATTGAAAGCTTATTGTAAATGATCGAACCCTGTGACCTGCTTAAACTGTAATCTTTGTACCCGCGAAGGGCAATAATGTCGCTTCCGTATAAATTGTACCCGGACATACCCGAACCTCCCAGACGGAAATTTTCGAATGGTGACTGCCGGTATTTGTTGTAATAGCCAAGGAATCCATATTCGACTTTGGTATGCAGAACCAACTTGGTATCTGTTGAAAGAGGCGAGTAGGTATCCCCTTTGAACACCCATTTGTGATATTCAATCCAACTGTAACGATCGGCATTCGATAAGCTTGGGTCACTGTAATTCACATGATTGAAGAGTGAATAGGGAGGTGTCAACTGGAGCGAGAGCGAAAAGCTCGATCCACGGCGTGTATACAAAGGTTGGTCCATCGAATTTCGTCCGAAAGCCGTTTTGAAGCTGAGGTTGTTAAAGGAACCATTTCCTCCGCCAGTTCCATCATTCAGAAAATAATAGTAGCCGGCCATATTTTGCAGGTTATAATGCTGGAAGGATAGTTCGTGGTACAAGGTGAAATAATCATCCGGCCAGGTTAATCGGTAGCCGTAGCCAATTGCTGCTGCGGTTGTGATTTGTATCTGATCGGTGGCACTTGATCCGTTACTATACGAATAGTTGGTTCCATAGTCGTAACCGCCGTATCCTCCATAACCTCCATAGCCGCCGTATCCTCCGTAACCGCCGTATCCTCCCATTGAACTTCCATAACCGCTTCCATATCCGCTGCCATATCCGCTGCCACCATATCCACTGTTGTATGTGTTATTGGCAGAGTAATTTACTTTCGAATGCGAAATAGAAATGGTAAACGAATTTGGTTTTTTTCCGCCAAACCAGGGTTCGGTGAAGGTAAGGCTGTACGATTTGTAAAACTTGCCACTCGTTTGTGCTCTCAGGGCCAGGGATTGTCCGTCGCCGGTGGGCAAAGGTCTCCATGCCTCTTTATTTAAGATATTACGTACCGAGAAATTCGAAAATTTCAGACCGATTGTTCCCACAAACATTCCTGCTCCCCATCCTCCTGAAAGTTCGATCTGGTCATTGGCTTTTTCAACCAATCCATAATTGATATCGACGGTTCCGTTTTCAGGATGAGGTTTTACATCCGGATTAATCGCTTCCGGATCGAAATGTCCTAATTGCGAAAGTTCCCTGACGGTGCGGATGATATCTGATTTGCTGAATAAATCACCGGGCAAAGTCCGGAGTTCGCGACGGGCCACGTGTTCATTGGTTTTTGTATTTCCTGAAATACCAATTTTGTCGATGGTAGCTTGTCTTCCTTCGTAAATACGCATCTCAAGGTCGATGGAGTCGGCTTCAATTCTCGTTTCCAGAGGATTGAGCTGAAAGAACAAATAGCCATGGTCAAGGTAAACACTGCTCACGGCATCTTCATCACTTTTGGTTCGCTTGTCGAGCAATTTCTGATCAAAAATGTCTCCCTTTTTGACTCCAAGCACCGCATTCAGATAATCCGACGGATAAACCGTATTGCCGACCCATTTGATGTCCCTGAAATAGTATTTGTGCCCTTCGTCGATCCATATGTCCAGCCGTACCCTGTTATTTTCGAGTTTGGTGATTGAATCTTTCACAATGTTGGCATCACGATAACCATTTTCGTTGTATTTTTTTATGAGGTTGATTTTATCTTCGGCATATTTCTCGCCCAGAAATTTCTTCGAACTGAACAGGTTTTTAATTTGTTTCGATTTCGTTTTTTTCATTGAATGATCAAGCACCATGGCGTTCAGGTTCTTGTTGCCATGATAAATAATCTGATTGATTTTTACCTTGGCCTTTTTATCCACGTTAATATTCAATATCACACTGTTCTTCTGAGTGGTATCATCTTTTTGTATGATATTCACTTCCGTGTTTAGAAATCCTTTCTCGAGAAAAAACGCCTTGATCGTCTTTTGCGCAGTATTCACCTGGTTGTCTGTCACCTGGCTGCCTTTGAGGAGCAATACCTTTTTAGTGATGTCATCTTTTTCCGATTTAGTCAGCCCGGAAAAATTCACTTCCGACAATCGGGGCCTCTCCTGCAAATTAATGATTAACCAAATATTATCGCCAACAATTTTTTCTGCAGTAATTTTGATGTCCGAAAACAACCCGTGGTTCCATAATTTCTTGACTGAGTTGGTAATAGCATCTCCGGGAATCAAAATTTTATCGCCAACACTCAATCCTGAAATGGATAGTAGCACCTGCGTATCCAGATAACGAATCCCCTGAATATTCAAACCCGCAATGACATATTCTTTCGGACTTGAATAATAAATGGAGAAGTTAGTGCTGTCAGTTTCAGCTTCCTGAGAGAAACCTTTTAAGCTGATTATCAGCAGAATAATAAACAATTTTATTTTTTGCATTCGAATCGTTATTGAATTAGCTTACTAATTGTTGGCTCGTTTTACCAAATCTTCTTTCCCGGTTCTGAAAGTCATAAATAGCCTCAAATAAATCTTCCTTTCGGTAATCAGGCCACAATTTAGGTGTAAAATATAGTTCACTGTATGCGATTTGCCATAATAAAAAATTGCTGATCCGGTATTCGCCACTTGTTCGTATTAAAAGTTCAGGATCAGGCATATCCGAAGTATTCATGAAACCGTTCATCAAATTAAAATCAATTTCCGAAGGCTCAATTTTTCCAAGTTTCACCTGAACAGCGATGCGTTTTACCGCCTCCATTATTTCCCATTTTGAACTGTAGCTCAGCGCCAAAACCAGGGTCAGCCCGGTACAGGTTTTTAATTTATCAATCGACCAGCTCAACTTTTCCTGAACATTTTGCGGAAGGCTTTCGATATCACCGATTACCCGGAGCCGAACATTGCTTTTCTGCAATTCATCGGTTTCTTCCGAAATAGCCTGAACCAAAAGTCCCATCAGTGCATCGACCTCTTCTTTCGGGCGGGCCCAGTTTTCGGTTGAAAAAGCGTAAAGTGTCAAATATTCAATTCCAATTTCACCGGCGCCTGCCACTACCGAGCGTACAGCTTCCACCCCATGCTCATGCCCAAAAGTCCTTTCGTTGCCCGATTGTGCTGCCCATCGTCCGTTTCCATCCATAATGATGGCCACGTGCCTGGGTATTCTGTCGCTTATCAGTTTGTCTTTAAATAACATTTCTATCGTTTAACTATCTTTTACTGGTTTTTTCAAACCAAAAAAAATCGTGCACAAAATCCAAATTATTGCCTGTGGTTGCTGTTCCATATACCCCAGTCGACCATTTTATGGCGCGGAGTTCTCAATTCCCATTCCTTGTTTCCGTAAATCAGCTTATAGACCAGATGCACGCCCAGATAGGCAGTCCAGTCGTTATTGTGCCAGGTGTCGGTGTATTTGACCGGTACATTTGGCGTGACCGTGGTATTCACATAACTGAGCGGATCGTCCAAATCATCCACTTTATCCGAGAATGATTTGTGCAAACTTGCCTCTAATCCAATACCAAACCGTTTACTGAGGTTATATTTTACCCCCAGACCGAATGGAATGGTTGGGGACATAACACTCCCAGAAGTTTCGGCATGTTCAAAGTATGTCTGATCGACCAAAGGAGCTAGTTTTGCCGAATCCTTGGTGTAATTAAAGGTCTGCAATCCCAGTCCGAAAAAGATAAAGGTCGACCAAGGAGTAACTTTATCACCAACAATGTATTTTAGATAATTGAATTCGAATAACAGGGAAACATCCATTACATTTTTATGAAAATTCCAGGGTTCAGCATTATAAAAGCCTTCAGCGCCAATGCTTCCATTAATTACATTGAACCGAAATCCATACCTGGGATTAAAATTGTACCTCACAAAACCACCGTAAGCCGGATTAAGCGATTTCTGTAATTCGATTTTGGTCATATCGCCAAAGTAAGTGCCTGCTCCTCCAAAAATACCAATATCAACACTCGGTTGCCCAAAGGTTTCAATTGCCAGAAATCCCATCAGAAAAAATACCAAAATTTGCTTCATCGAATTCCATTTTTGAAAGGGTTTTATACTTTATAAAACATTCAGGCACTAATATTTACACTCTGAACATAACACCTTTCAAGCGTTACAAAAGTAATACAATTCTTATATATCCATGCCTGGTGCATACTATAAAACCCAAATAGAGGTTAAAAATTGTTAAGTTCCTGAAGAAATTAGTTGCGTTTATCCACTCCCCACATGAGTTTATTCCGAAGCGTAGCGAAGAAGGAGTGATCGTTTAGCCTGATTGTCTTAACTTTAAAGGGAGCCTTTCTGATCTTCAACAAAACAGAGAAGTGAATAGCTTCGGACTGGGAATCGACTGAAGTAAGAAATTGAAGACCACGACCTTCAACCTGTAAAGTAATCGAATAGTGATCGGGTACAACCAGTGGCCGAACAGTCAGGTTATGAGGAGCAATAGGGCTTATTACAAAATTTTCGGAGTCAGGGGTAAGGATGGGGCCGCCGACGCTGAGCGAATAAGCGGTGGAACCGGTTGGTGTGGCAACAATCAGTCCGTCGGCCCAGTAGGTGTTCAGAAATTCATTGTTAATATAGGTGTGAATATTGATCATTGCTGAAGAATCGAGCTTGGTGACCGTGATTTCATTGAGTGCATACTGAAACTCGGAATGATTGTTATGGACGATTTCGAGTTCAAGTATTGTTCGTTCGTCGATAATAATATTGCCATTCATGATATCGTCCAGAGCCCTTTCGATTTCATCCCGCGAAATATCTGAAAGAAATCCCAAGCGACCCGAATTGATCCCAACAAGAGGAATCGACCTGTGGCGGGCTGCAATAAACGATTTCAGCAAAGTTCCGTCACCACCCAGACTTAACAGGAAAGAAATATCTTCCGGTAAGTCATCTCCATGTTCAAATACGCCCGATATTTTAGGATCAATTCCACAATCTTGCCGAAGATATTCCAGAAAGGGTTGATAAACAAAACACTCGATTTGCCTTTCCCCGAACAATTCAAAAAGCTTGGTTAGGTCCTCCAGAAAATCGGGATTTAAAGACTGACCGTAAAGTGCTATCTTCATGAATGGTAAGTTTGAAGCAAAAATTAATAATTCATATATTTCATCAACTGATCGAACCGGTCATCATACAAATTCTGCATCATCGATTCGTCCATATAGACTGCTTTGATATTGTAATCGTATCGGACAAATGTCTGGATAATAGCAGACAAATCTATGACATTAATTTTCAAAGTCACATTCATCTGCCTTGATTCAGGTTCCTGATGAATGAAAAAGCTGAGGATTTTTGCATCATTTCCCTCAACAATCTGGGCAATTTGAGAAAGTGAGTAATCAATGGCGTTGATTTCCAGAACGATCACTCCACCTGGTTCCCTGACGGCTACCAAATCGGCAAATTTCTGAGCAAGGTCATAAACAGTAATGACGCCGCAGTATTCGTGATGTAAGTTGAGAACCGGAATTGCACTGAGCTTCAGGACTGACGCAGCAGAAAAAACTTCATAAATATGCTGATTGGTATGAATGTGCGGAGAGAGCAAATGATCGGTATAATCGCCAACCGGCTTATCCATGATGTTCAGATCATAGATGATCTTGTCAGATATCAGTCCGATAAATCGCTTTCCATCCACCACCGGCAAATGCGAAATCCGGAAAATCTCCATCCAATTGAGTGCCTTCTGACCAGTATCGGAAGGTCGTAAACAGGGAACAACCTCTGAAAGAAGGTTTTGTGCGATCATTTTTTTAAGTTTCTGTTATACAGTGTGTCAAATCTAAATTGTAACTTGCGCCTTTTAAATAGATATGATGACCAGACTTAGTGTAAATATAAACAAAATAGCAACATTACGAAATTCACGCGGCGGAAATACTCCCAACGTTTTGGATGCAGCAATTAATTGTCAAAAATTTGGCGCCCAGGGAATTACGGTTCATCCAAGGCCTGATGAACGGCATATTCGCAGGCAAGATATTTTTGACATCCGTCCACATATTACTACTGAATTTAACATTGAGGGCTTCCCAACCGAAGATTTCATTGAGTTGGTGATTGCGGCTAAAGCCCATCAGGTTACGCTTGTTCCGGATGCCATTACCCAACTTACTTCCGATCATGGCTGGGATACCCATGCAAATTTATCATTTCTGAAAGAAGTGGTTGCCCGGTTTAAAGCAGAAGGAATCCGGACGTCCATTTTTGTCGATCCCGATTCGTCTTTTATTGAAGGTGCAATGGAAGCCGGAGCTAATCGTGTTGAATTATATACCGAGCCATTTGCAAAGATTTACCCGGTCGATCCGATCCGTGCAGTTGCCCCTTATAAGGAAGCTGCCAAACTAGCCCATCAGCTTGGTCTTGGGATTAATGCCGGTCACGATCTCAGCCTGAAAAACCTGCGCTTCTTCCACGATCATGTGCAATATCTCGACGAAGTCTCCATCGGACACGCCCTGATTGCCGATGCGCTCTACATGGGCTTGCGGAGCACCATTCAGGATTACCTTTATTGTCTGCAATAAATTATGCACCTGTTTTATCGCCACGAAGGCACAGGCTTTCCAATTGTTATTGTTCACGGCTTGTACGGTTCGTCGGACAACTGGCTGACGGTTGCCAAAAAACTATCTGCTGAATACCAGGTTTTTAGCGTCGACCAGCGCAATCATGGTCGATCTCCCAATTCGGATGATCACAGCTACGAAAGTTTGAGAAATGATTTGGCCGAATTTTTCGATGAGCATCATCTTGAAAAAGCGGTAGTGATGGGTCATAGCATGGGCGGAAAAACTGCGATGAGTTTTGCGGCCGATTATCCGGAACGCGTCGAAAAATTAATCATAGTTGATATTGCGCCAAAAGATTATTTCCTGCTGAACGATGAAAGTCAGTATTACCTGCACAACCATATTTTACTGGCCATGCTCGGGATTGATTTTACCAAAATCGAATCCAGGAAACAGGTTGAAATTTCCCTCCTTGAACAGATTGGCCATCCTGAAATCGTTCAGTTCCTTCTGAAAAATGTTCACCGGAACAAGGAAACACATCAGTTCGAATGGCGTCTGAACGTTCCTGTTTTGTACGACAATCTTGATGAAATCATCAAGGGAGTGAATGCACGTTGGTTCGAGGATCGGCTGCCGATATTCGATTATCCTGTTTTGTTCATCAAAGGCGCATTGTCGAATTACATTCTTCCTGAAGATTATCCATCCATCCGGAGGATCTATCCGGAAGCAAAAATTGTTGAAATTCCGGATGCCGGACACTGGTTGCATGCCGAACAACCTCAGCTTTTTATGGAAGCAATTTGGAATTTCCTTCACTTAAAAAGGCTGAAATACTAGATTTAAATGCCGGGTATTTTAAGCACTTTTAATGAAACCCTTTGGCAATCGCATTAATTTCAGCATCGGTCAAATCGCCACCTACGACAATCTTGTGTTTAAAAACGACGCTTTCGCCTGTTTTCAGGACTAATTTTACCTTATCTGCGTTTTTGTCAAATACCCTTCCGCCAAGATTGTTCGTGGCAAACAGTCCGTAACCACGGGCATGCGACCATGACGGATAATTTGGATTCGTAGGATTGTCCAGAATCACCAGGGTGATGACTTCGCCTTCTTTCGCAGCCCGGAGTGCCACCCACGAACTCCTTTTTCCCCAGACATCGCCGCCTTTCACGCCTTCTGCATTTCGGTAAACACCATTCACTCCGTCGTTATTCAAGACCGGAACTTCGGTTTCAATGCCATTGGCATCCAGAAATTTTTCCGGTTTAGTCGACGGTTCCTCAAAAGCCCGGTCAACCCGCAAGCCAATCAATCCTTCCTTGTTTTCAGAAAAAGTAACCGGCTGCATGGCAGTCAGTTTGCTGGTTCGGACAATCGCACGCTGATTAGTTGTTCCTGAAAAGGTAAAGGTGGTTTCCTCGTTTAAAAGAACTTTGCTATTTATATCAACCCACTCAGAACTGGTCACCAATTCGCCTTTCTTCGGATCTTCGGAAACAATTCGCTTAAATTTCACTGTGCCGTATTTGGGTTTATCATTGGCTGGAATGGCAAACGAATTATTCCAGAAATCCAATCCATTCACATTCCCGAAATTGAACCACAAACCGACGTGGTGCGGATGGTCGGTCCGCTCAAATGGTCTTGGATTCAAGGGAAATCCGCGCGTAATGGTTTTTCCGGAGGCGCTTAAAATCGGATAAAGCGACTGCTTTTCCATATTATCGGGATAGATGAAAGCGGTGAAGAATTTCCCGTCGATCCAGACTTCTACCTTTTTCTCCTGTTCTTTGTTTTTAAACTCGACAGGCTGAGACTGAGTTGTCTGCGATAAACACAAAGAACCCCAAAATATGAGTGCTGAAAGAAATGAAAATTTTACCATTTTCTGTACGATTTTACGATTTTCGAATCCCCTTTATTCTTTCACCAGTTTTTTTACCAGTTTTCCTTCCGGAGTTGAGACCTGCACCATGTAAATTCCCGGTTTGAGGGCTGAACAGTCAAATTCAAACTGGGTTTGATGCGACGACAACTGATAGATTTGTACTTTTCTTCCGATAACATCCAGTATTTCGAGTTCAGATTTCATTGGTTGATCCGGCAGATTCTCAAGGGTAGTCTGGCCCGAACTTGGATTCGGATAAAGAACCAATGCCGTTTGCTGGTCTTCAAGGCTTTGAAGAGCGGTAATTGTGACTGAGAAATTCCAGGTTTCCTTGTCAGAAATGCCAGCAAACGAATTGTCGCTGTAATCCAAAACCGACGATTGATCCATTTCGAGATAGTACCTGACGCCGTTTTTAAGCTGGACGTTGTTCGAGAAGGTCAGAGTATTGGTTCCCATTCCTTTGATCGTCTTGGTGTTGATGGTTTCAATCAGGTTATCGGTCAGGTATTCTTTGATCCGAATGGCTTTGATGTAGTTATAGTAAACCGGTTCGCTGAAAGTTACCGAAAACGTATTGGTTGCTTTCGCATCCGAAGAATTTTTGGCCGGTAAAAACGATTTGATCTCCGGATTGATGGTGTCTTTAGCAGTAACAACCACCGAACTGGTCAACTGAATATTCCTCGAAGACCCTCCGACTTTAATGTCGAAATTTCCAGGGTCGTAGCCAAAGGCTTTTTTGTTCTCCTTGAAGTATGAAAACGCGGCGCTGTCGAGCTTGATCGTAAGGTTTTTTGTTTCGCCGGCGGTCAAAAATACCTTGGCAAAACCTTTCAATTCCTTTTCCGGACGAACCACTTGCGCACCTGGCTGGCTGACGTATACCTGGGCCACTTCAGCTCCCGAAACTTTTCCTGAATTGGTGACATTGAAACTGACTAACACCGTATTGAATCCGTTGGTATTTTCGTGCGAAATCTTCATGTCGCCATAACTGAAACTAGTATACGAAAGCCCGTATCCAAATGGGAATAACGGTTCAACATTCTTGGTGTCGTAATACCGGTAGCCGAGCATCAGGCCTTCGGTATAGGCGACACGCTTGTTGCCGTTGATGTCGTAATAGCTTTTATACGTTGGATTATCTTCCCACTTCTTTTCAAAGGAAACCGGTAATTTTCCGGATGGGTTGGTGATGCCGAATAAAATTTCTCCGATGGCCGTTCCGCCTTCCTGTCCCGGATACCAGGCATGAAGGAGTCCTTTCACATTTCCGATCCAACTTTGTGTAGCCACATTTCCGCCGGCATTCAGGATCACAATGGTTCGTGAATTTACACGCGCAATAGAATTAATCAGGCTATCCTGTCCGGCCGGTAAAGCAAAAGTCCGGTCAGATCCTTCTCCTTCGTTACTGCTGTCGAAACCCACACAAACCACTGCAACATCGGCGTTTTTGGCAGCAAGAACGGCTGATGACTGAGCTAGTCCCATTTGCGAATAACCCATTTTGATCTCAGCATCCCCGGCACTTTCATAATATTCAAGCTTGATCGGGTAAATCACATCTTTGGTCAGGGTAATTACCCCTTGTTTGGTAGTTGCTGCCTGATCATTCCACTGGTTGACAACCTGGGTGTTATTTACCCACAAACGGGAACCATCATCGCTTCTCACAAAGAAAGTATAATCACCAGTCACCGGAACTTTGATCACACCCGACCAGCGGACCGAAAAATTATCAGCGGGAATTCCAGCAACTGCGGGAGCAGCAGCTCCCCAAGCAAAATTCACTTGTTTATCAACCTGTGTTTTGGTGGCAGTTCCGGTCAGAGTTTTGTTGGCAAAATACTCAGCGGTCAATCCCCTCGTAGCCAACGTACTGTTGGTATAAAAGATAGAATTCTGATAGGAGCTTGCATCTTCGCCGTTTCCGGCATCAAAGGTAACTGTGATCCCGTTTCCGGCAGCTGCCGTAATACCATTAAGAACAGATACATAATGAAAAGGATCTGTATACGAACTTCCTCCGCCGGTTACCCAGGCATCGGCATTCTTCCCGATGACCGCAATCGACTTTACCGAACTTTTATCGAGCGGAAGGACTGAATTCTCGTTTTTCAGGAGAACAATTCCTGAACGGGCCAAATCGAGTGCAACCTGTGCATTTGCAGGATAATCGGCTGGAATACTGGCATCGGTTTGCGGCTTGTCGAAAAAACCAAAGGTGAACAGCACCCGCAGAATCCGGGCAACTTTATCGTCAATCACTGATTGAGGAATCGTGCCATTGTTTATCAGAGGAAGCAGATTATTCGAATTCATATTATCACCGGCTGGCATTTCGAGATCAAGCCCGGCTAAGGCCGAATTCTTTCCGTTGTGCGTGGCACCCCAGTCTGACATGACAAAGCCTTTGAATTTCCAGTTTTCTTTTAAAACTTCAGTCAGCAAATGTGGATTCTCGGATGCCCAGGTTCCATTCACCAGATTGTACGACGACATGACACAACCTGCTTTTGCCTCGGTTACTGCAGCCTTGAAGGCCGGTAAATAAATCTCTTCAAGGGTTCGTTCGTCCACATCGGAACTCACGCCGTACCGGTCCCATTCCTGATTGTTCGCCGCATAGTGTTTGGCTGTGCAAACCACCCGTTCAGACTGAACACCTTCGATGTAACCTACGGCCATTCGTGATGACAAGTATGGATCTTCGCCAAAATACTCGAAATTGCGGCCACACATCGGAGCACGGTGAATATTTAATCCCGGTGCCAGAAGGATATGAACGCCTCTTGACCGTGCATCTTTTCCCAAGGCCTGGCCAAGACGGTAAACCAGCGTTTCGTCCCAGGTAGAAGCGGTAAGGATTCCGGCCGGATATGCCGTCGTTTTTCCCCAGGTTCTCACCCCAACCGGACCGTCGGACATTTTAATTTCCGGAATTTTTAAACGGGAAATTCCACGGATATAAAAACTGTTTAATCCGCCGATGTAGCTCAGCTTTTCAGCCTGAGTCATTTTTGGCAACAAATCATTGACACGATCCTCAACAGGAGCATTGGGATCGAGGTAAACCTGCCCTTTTGATAATGAGAAAATGCTAACTAATATGCAGGTGGTCAGGAATATGTGAAAAAATTTCTTCATGATTTCATGATTTCATGATTTAGAATTTGGCCTGAAAGATACTTCATGTTTTAATAGGAACTATTACAGAAGGATTTAATTTCGCACTGAATTCCTGATGATCAACCAAAGCAGCTTCTGATCCGTTACCAAACCAGGCGAAACTATTTCATTTACTTATGAATGGCACTCACTATCTTTTTGTTATAGGTTTTTACAATCTGCATCGTCGGGTCACTGCTGAAAACCGAGTTCAGTCCCTGTGCTTCCTGTGGCGGATCGCCCAGGTAGTCGTCGCCTGCTTTCCACATATTTTTTTTCCGGTCAGGATTAGGTTTTCCGGTTCCACTGAATGCCCAGAAGTTTGCCCCGGCCATCCTGTCCATTTTCTTTACGCTTTCGAGTACCCGGCCAAACGAAAAATTGTAGTACCGGTCGCGGATGGTTACTGGTGAACCCGGAGTGAAAACGAAACCATCGCGTGGCAGGCCAAATTCTTCAAAAACAAGCGGTTTATTCAGTTTACGGGCAACGGCGAGATGTTCGTCCATGTATTTTCCGGTATTGGTGATTGCTTTTTCAATCGTGCCGACCATATCTTTGGGATTTAACCAACTCCAGTTGAAAGGCCAGATGTGCATGGTCAGGTAATCTACATCCTTCGAACTGTGGATTTTTTCGAAGAGTTCGATGTCGTTCTCGCAGCCCCAGCTTCCTTCAGTTCCGGTGGTTACAAGGTGGTTGGTATCGAGCGATTTGATATAGGCAGCCGTTTCGTTCACCCAATTCAGGAATGGAACTTTATTTGCATTTGAAAAGGCCCGTGGTTCGTTGGCGAGTTCCCAGGTCATGATGGTCGGATCCTGAGAATACGGAATTCCGGTAATCCGATTGGTTCGTCTCAGCATGTATTTGATGTGATTGCGAAGCTTTTCCTTACACTCGGTACATTGAAGAAAAGTACCCGAAAACGTCATGAACTCGCTCCAGGTGTGGCCGGCTGTTTCAGGATAAGGAATTTCCCCTTTGCCGCTCCAGCTCAGGTATTGCGTAAAACCACCCGACCATTCCCAGGCATTGGTCAGGAAGAGAATGGCCACCATTTTCCGTTTGGCCATTTCTGAAAGCAGGAAATCCAGTCCTTCGAGCAATTCCGGATTATAAACTCCCGGAGAAAGCTGCAATGCCGGACTTACCCGACGTGGTTCGCCATCGGGACCTTCGGCTCCTGCTAAAATACGGAGGTTATCAATGCCGATGGCTTTCATCAGGTCGAGTTCTTCGAGAAGGCGCTGCCGGTTGCCTTCTTTTCCTTTGGAGCCCAAAATGGCACCGTACCAATAGTTGGCACCGATGTAATAATACGGTTTCCCGTTGCGGATGAAATGCCCGTTTTCAACTTTGATAAACTTATTGGATTGTCCGCTTGCATTGAACAATGGGAATGCAAAAAGCATGACGCCCAAAATGATTACTAATTTTCTCATATTGAAGTGATTTTTAGTATAGTTTTTCGATTCGGGCAGCCCAGCCACCTCCGGGAGCCATTTGAATTTTCACTTTATCCCCTGAAGTGATTTTGATGATTTCCCTTTTGTAATCGGTTGCATCACGGTCGGCATTGATGCCATCTTTAATGATTATCGCCTGATAATTGCCAGATCCAAGAAATGAAAAATCGAGGGTGATTTCGCGCGGAGTCCAGTTGGTCATGGCGCCGACAAACCAGGTCTCGCCTTTTTTTCGGGCGATGGCAGCAAATTCGCCAACTTTTCCATCAAGTGCAACAGTTTCGTCAGTTGTTGTGGGTATTTTGGCGATGAAATCGGTACATTCCTGCTCTTTCATATAGGTGGTCGGATTGTCGGAAAGCATCTGAAACGGAGCTTCGTACATGACATACATGGCCAGTTGGTTGCAGCGCGTTCCCATGCTCATAGGGTAGGAGCCAACCGGGCGATAATTGGCTTTATTTGAATTTCTCATTGCTCCTGGCGTATAATCCATTGGCCCGGCCATCATCCGGATAAACGGAATACTAACACAATAGAGCGGTTGATCTTCGGTGGCCCATTTGTAATTCTCCAAACCTTTCACTCCTTCGTATCCAACCACATTCGGATAGGTTCGCTGTAAACCGGTTGGTTTAAAAACGCCATGGTAATCAACGATCAGTTTATATTCAGCGGCCTTTTTAGCAATTTCGTACAACGAGGCAACTGCAATCTGGTCGTCGCGGTCAACAAAGTCAATTTTGAAACCTTTTACTCCCATTTTGGAATATTTCGGAAATGCCTCATCCATTTCATGCGAAACGGCATACCACGAAGCCCAAAGTACGACTCCCACTCCTTTTTGCTTTCCGTAATTCACAATCTCCTGAATATCTATGTCAGGTGTGGTCACTTTTAAAATATCGGTATGACTCGACCATCCCCAGTCCATCACTATGAACGGTAGCTTATTGGCAGCGGCAAAATCGATGTAGTATTTATAGGTCTGCGTGTTATAACCCGCTTTGAAATCGACATGCGAGATATTCCAGTCGCTCCACCAGTCCCAGGCTACCTGACCTGTCTTGATCCATGAAATATCGGTTAATCGTGAAGGCGATGCCAGTTTCTGGACCATGTCGTTGTTCAGTAATTCTTTGTCCTGAGCGCTGATTACCACAGCCCGCCAGGGGAAATTCCGTGTTCCTGTGGTTTTCGCGATATATTCTGCTCTTTTGGTGGGGATCACATTCATATTCTGATAACCACCTTGTTTTGTTTCCAACGGATATTGTGGATAAACGCCCATAAATCCTTTTTTAGTCTGGTTCATATTCAGATACATTCCCGGATAATCTTCCAGATCGGCTTCGAGGATAACCGCTTTTTTGCCATTGCCGACATCGACCAACAAGGGTAAAAATGCCAGTGAATCGGTGGCGAATTTTGAAATGTTGATTTCTTTGTATAGCGCCTCAAACGAATGGTTGAATTTTTGTCCTGCCCGGTAATCCCACATATATGGAACAAATGCTTTGTAATCGCTGGTGAAATTGAAATTGGCTTCCTCATTTTTAATGATGATTTCACCCTTCCTTTTGGTGGAGAAACGATAGGCAACTCCGTCGTTATAAACCCTGAAAACCAACCTGTAATCGCCTTTGCAATTGACTGTAAGCTGATTGTACAGATCGGAAATTTTTGCTTTTTTGTAATTGATTGTGGTAATCACCTGATCAACCTTTTCGGTTTTTGATGAACTGATTTTTGCCAAATCTCCCAACACTTCACCACTTTCAAATTTCAAAGATATGGTTGATGGCGCAATAATCTGTTGACCGTCATGTTGAACAGACCAAATCGTTTTTGCCCCGACTTCAAGTTTTAAGGTGATTTTGGCATCGGGAGATTTAAGTTCAAAGATTTTGCTTTTCTGAGCGTTGAGAATCATGGAGCTCAGGGATAGAGCGATGAATAGACTGATTAGTTTAGTTCTCATTTTTATAGTTTTTAGAATATAGATTAATTTTTAATACTCTTTTTACCTCGATTATCCTTTGCTGTCTGCTTAAGCAGACGGATCCGCAGACAAATATTCAATTGGCTTTAGCCACAGATTTTGGGCTAAAGCCCAGATTTTCAATTAATATCATATCCGTTGACTGAAGTCAACGGCAAAGGATATTTCCTTTCAACGCGTGGTCAACGTAGTCCTTAACACCACCGGCTCAGCGCCAATCCTTGGCCCACCCCAGTCGGTTTCGTCGCCATTGCGGATGCGCAACAGCTTGAAGGTTCCGTTTTCGTACTTGCCTTCTTCGACTTTCAGGTATTGCCAGGCTTTGCCGGCATTGGCTCCTAGTGGTTTAAAAGTGAAATGGCAGAGTGTACCCATTAATAAAAATTCGTTTTCGCCCAATTGCACGATCATCGCTTTGCCAAACGGATGTTTCATTTCCTGCTCTGTATTTCTTCTGGAAGTCCCAAAAGTTACTGTGGCTTCCCAGGCACCAAGGTTGATGGTCTGCACTGCATGATCTTCATGCTCAACAACAGCCTTGATTTTTCCTTCAAAACCCCATTTTGCCATCTCCCGCATCATCGGGCTGACCATTTCATATTCCTGTCCGAGCAGAGCCAGACGAACGGTGGCCTCAGCTTTTGCAAGACCATTGTCGTCAATTCCAAAGGGTGAAAATCCAATACCACCGGATGCGAGAACCGGATAGAAGTACCTTACATATTCTTCCCCAGAACCAATTTCCGGCACAAACAGCGGATTGTCGGGACGCGAATACAGCTCAATCACCTTCAGTGCCTTTTCGCTTTCAGGCATGTAAATATCCGGCGCCAGCAAGTCAATGGCTGGCGCTGCAGCCTTCCAGATCGGAATCACATTGTCGGTCGGTCCGCCACTTTCGTAATTGTTTGCAGTTGGGTTGGTAATCGGGTCGCGCAAAGCGGCATTGACATACAATGGCAGCTGATTCACCGCTTTGCCAGCCGCAGCCACATAGCCAATGTAACTGGCAACCGACCATGCATGAAAATACTCGTCGGCATCTTTACCGAAAACTTCTGTCCAGGTACCTTTGGCAACGACGGGTTTATTCAGGGCTTTCAAAATTTCAGGTTTGAGCAATTCTGCCGGAACTTGTCCTTCAAAGGGTTTCCGGGCTTCCGAAGAATAATCGCGCACACTACCCCAGGCTCCGGGTTCATTTTCAACCTGAACCATGAGTATTGTATGCTGCGGGTCGGCTTTTTCCAAATATGCCATCACCGCTTTGAACGCTTTTGCGTCGGCTTCCATCGCTGCTTTGGTATGCGGCGAAGGCGAATCAACAGGCTGCCCGTTTTTTCCGGTGATGTTGGGATACTTTTTTGAATCAACTTTCATCCATTCGGGCATGTAATGATTGCTGCCGTTTTTCCAGGTGGCAAACCACAGAAGTACCAGGTGAACCTTGCGTTCGCGCGCCTGAACGAGCAGCGTATCAACCATCGAAAAATCGAACTTCCCGGGCTGCGCTTCAATCTGTTCCCAGTAGATTGGCACTTCGAGTGTGTTGGCGTGCATTGCTGCAATGGCTTCCCAAACCTGTGGCAACATTCCCGGCCAGCCACTTGAATTATGTGCCTGACCTCCAAGTATTAAAAACGGTTGCCCATCCACCAGAAGGGCATGGCGGCCATTTTTTTCGATGATCCGGGGAACCGGTGTTTCCTTTACCTGTGCTGACACCGAAAAAGAAAGAACCGCAAAAAACAAAAGAATCGGGTTTAACTTATTTACCATGGTATTATTTTCAAGAGAATTATCGTTGAAGTTCACCGTTGCCCGGGTTTCCGGTTTCGTCAAGCAATTGGATGTACGTTGCAGGTCCCAAATCAGGATTCTCCCAGGAAGAAAGCGCCCAAACGATTTTTTTATCCGGAGTGACTTCAAAAACCTGAACCGTTCCGGCCCATTCTTCGGTTTTATTGTTTCCGGCAATCCAGTTGCAAATCACCGTATTTCCATTGGCCAGTCGATTTGCGGTCTGAGTATTTCCGATCACAAACGGAGCATCTGCTTTGGTAAATTCCCAAACTGTATCGCCTTTTGGGTTCACTTCGCGCGTGTACCCGTTTCCATCTCCGGAAATCAGGGTATTTCCATTGTGCAACCGAATGGCCGACCAGGGATTCGGAGTATTGCCAACCGACCAGATTTCCTTGCCTTCCAGATCGAATTCGACCACTTTCTTTTCGGCAAAAAGTCCGACCATGATGGTTTTATTTCTGGTCCATCGCACATGGCGGAATTGACCGTGAGGATTGGTCGAAGCCGTTGGAATGACAATCTCTTTCAGTAATTTGTTGGTGGCTGTATTAAAGATCAGAACTTTCCCGACCGGTCCGTTCAAAACCATCAAAACACTGTCTTTTCCGATGGGTTGACACGAATGGGTTTCGGTTCCGGGTTCACACGTGTATTGCCATAGGATGTTTTTTTCAGGAGTGATGATTCCTGCACCCGACATGCAGGCATATACGATATTTCCGTTCGATAGCATGGTGCAATCGTCGAATTCCTGGACCCGGCCGGCAGCAGTGAACTGCGGAATGGAATACTGCCAAACCACCTTTCCGCCCCGAACGACGAACATCGATTGAGCCTTTGGTTTACGGATGTCCCATTCGCCGGCATAAACGAAATCGTGCTGCTGGAGGCCTTTCCCGGGGAGTTTGTAGTTTTTATCAATGGTTTGCGCGCAGGCAAAAGCGCAAAAGAGAAACTGAATTGCCAAGGTTGTGAATACTGTTTTCATGGTAAATACGATTAGTTAGAAGTTAGAGATCAATTGTTAATTGCCGGACCTTTCTATTCATTAAAATCTTCGGTTCGAAAAACGAACTAAAAATAGAACTTATCTGCCATTAAATCTGGCAAAGCATAAAAAAAAGCAGAGAAACCTGAGATGTTCCTCCGCTTTTAACGCTAAAGTTAATTATCCATAAATCGCAATGCAGGATTTTTATACATCATTTAAGGTTTATCGCAGACCGTTTTTGTCCTTTAAGCATCGGACTGAAAAACCATTTTGCTTCCCCATATGAGAAGAGTATTCTGCCATTCTATTTACAGAGTTATAATAATAATATAAGTATCTGATCAAAGCGCCATCTCCAAATATTTCAGAGGAACTCCACCAACCGGCAAAGGTGCCAAGACCTTGAAATTTACCGGTGTCCAACCATCTGGCACCGGATGGAAGGCCTGAAAAGCCACTGGAGTTGCTGCCATTTCCTCCACATTGCCATCCGGTTGTACTTTTCAGTTGAGAACCCTGATCAGTCCCACGGAAACCTGACTTATTTGAAGATTCCCAGGTCATTCCAAGAAACCTCTCAAGGGTTTTCCATTCCTCATCTGTTGGTACATGCCAGTCAGTTGGACAAAGCTCTGATGTATCGGCAGCATACCAGTTATACAGTGCGCCATAAGAAGCTTTATTTGAAGCCTCATCGTAGTTATACCAGCAAACACCTGGGGTTTTTAGATTCTTCCATTCACAATTATCTGTAATCAATGGAATAGATGTGCCATCATTGTATTTGGTGGTTTTCAGGTTTTCGGCCATCCAAATCTGGTTGCCAATCTCAATGATCGGATAGTTGTTATTATCCCCATCGACACACTTTACGAAATTAAAGGTAAGCACTTTGTCCCGGGTAGGAATATCAGTTTGAATCGTGGTGTATATCCCTGACCTGACAACAAATTTTAACCGGTCTCCTGAAACATAGGGCATGTCGATTATTGTTGGAGATATGCCAGCTTTCTTTTCTATCAGGGTTCCATTTGCTGATCTTTGGTTTGATGCAATTTTTTCAATCTTCAGAATTCCTTCGGATGATCCCATACTGATCATTTTTTTAGAAAATTGATATGATGTTCCAGTTACACTGACTAGATACAAACCTTTTTTTAATCCGGATAATCGGAATTCCTGACTGCCAGTTTCTAGGTAGCTATAAATTTGATCAACTGGTCTGCCGGTAATATCAATTACAGAAATCATGGCTTCACCCTTGGCGGGAGGGACAAACTCCAAAATTGACTGATCAATCATTGGATTAGGATAAATCCTGAATAATAAGGAATTGTTTTTCTCCTCCACCGCAGTAAGGTCAGTCGGATCAGTCAGGCGTAAAATGTCACTCCCGTTTAACTTCAGCGAAGCGCCTGAATTGAGGTTCTCGACTTCGACAGTTTCCACAGTCGTTGATTCGCCAGTTCCTGCAAATGAAATCAGGTGATTTTGTGCGTTTACTTTTAAAGCATGGAAATGAGCAAAAACGACTAACAGCAACAAAAAGATTGAGTAAAGGCTTTTCATTATCTTAAGTGATGACTCTTTTTGCTGGAAAAACTATATATTATTTAACATTTCGATTTAGTGTCTATTTTATCGGTGTAAATATGACCGTATCCCAGAATAACATTCCCCAGGTAGTATTAACCACTTTAATTTTATGTTCCTCGGTTTTCTTCCAGTCGAATTCGCCCCAGCTTGTTGATTTTGCTGGATCCGTAATCAAAATGTCAGCGGTCTTCACATCATCAACATAGACCTCATAATTCATTTGACCTGACCACAAATTTGAAGTAATCTTATATTGACCCTTCATAATCTTTGGAGTAGTTATTTCGCACCACCAGAATCCATTCATATTTAGGCAATCCCAATTCATCAAATCTCCGGTATTATGATTTTTGTAGTAGTATTGCAGATAGTCCCCCTCCCACTTAACTTTTG
Organism: Prolixibacteraceae bacterium; assembly: GCA_025355875.1. Lineage (GTDB taxonomy): Bacteria > Bacteroidota > Bacteroidia > Bacteroidales > Prolixibacteraceae > Aquipluma. The sequence goes on from JANXYV010000151.1 coordinate 45,028, forward strand.
CGAATGTATTCTGTCCATCGCTCCACTTAATGTAATATTTTCCAAAATAGTCGCCCTGTTTCATGTCAAAGTAGTCGGTTGTTTCAAAAGTAAAAACAGTAGGATCCGGTTGAATTACCGGCAAAAGGCCATTGATGGTATGAAGCGCGCCATTCTTTGCTGGTATGTTTGAAGATGGAACGATGAACCCAGTGTATTTTCCTGTTTTCTTAATCACATTTAGTTTATAGTCTGTGCTGACCTCAACTGAAATATTGTTGTCGTACGATAAAATCGGATACAATTGAGTGTTCAAAGACGACAAATAATAGGTCTCTGCCATGCAATGGTATTCCATATACCGATAGAATCCATTATTCAGGTAAGTGACACTGTCAGGAGCCTTCGTAAACATAGCAATCAACTCTTCAATGGTATGAATCCCAAATCTGTTGAAGACTGTATCGGGCACGGCTAAGACCGTGAACCGGGTTCGCGCCGATTTTTTCCCGAATGGAAACCGTATCACCTGGAGTGTATCTTTTATACCGGTCACTTTTAAGCCCTCCGCAAACAATTTATAGGCGGGGTCTGCAGCGACGACGTCATAAATGCTGCTCTTTAACGGAGCAATAACCTGATCAATGGCATGACAAATTCCGTTGGCACATAGGATGTCCCTATCAATGATTTTCGAATGCTTGTTTACAATGATATCTGATCCGGAAAACTCGGTCACTAAAAAGTCACCAAGAGCGTTGGTATCACGAAGTGCTCCCAGCTGTACGTCGCCGGTAGAAATCTGGTTTGATATCAGATGATTGTAGGCCAGCTCTTTTTGTTCAGCGACTGAAAGATTGGACAGCGAATTTTTACCAATTTGTTTATAGTATGCCTTCATGGCATCGTTGGTCGGTATAAATAAGGTAAATGGCCCTCTTATGGACAAAAGGTCTGTCAGATCTGCATTTTGGAGCAAGGTCTCAAATTCCGAGTATTTTTCAGGAACACTTTTCACATAGTCAGTGATAACTAGTTGTTCAGATTGGACCTTCCACAATTGCGGTTCTTGAGTGCAGCTGATTTGCAAAACAATTACAAGCAGAACTATTATCGGCAGTTCTACCATCTTAAACAGGGATAGATTTTTCATGGCAGCAGATTTTAGATGAATGATTTGAATGACAGAACATTTATTTTTCTGATTCAAATTTGCATCTAATTGGCTGGCAAGGCATAGAAGCTATTCACTGGAAGATTACAGTATCTTCTAATTCATTGAAAATTTTTGACAAGGATTGAAATTATATTGCAAGTGGAGATTTTTTTGAATGTAAAATTGGTTCTTTCATGAAAACCATTTACAGATATCCATTTTCCTCCAAATATTTTTTTAATTGATCGTGTTTTGCCTGGTATTGGATTTCATAAGCCTTGAGTACCTTTTGAAATCGGAGATCACTGCGAATGCAATCAAATACAGGATCGTGCTGGAAAAGGGTTAAATCCCATTTGGGGATAGAAATTTTATTATTATAAATTAAAAACCTGAAGGCTTTATCCTTTTCTCCCAACATAATATAATCTGCAGCCTGAACAAGATTTAATACATCTTCATTTTTAAAGCCTTCCTCTTCTCTTTCCTTAAAATAGTTCTGTAATTCCAGATTAATAAAATACTTTGCTTCTTCTGTTTTCCCTGCTTTAAAGTAGGCATAACCAATGCGATGCAATAATTCTGGTTTTACTCCGGTTTTATTACAACGATCAACATATTTTTTAGCAATTTCGTATGCTTCTTTGTGGTGACCTGAAAACGTGCAAAATTGAAATATTTCAAAATCCCATTCAGTTGTATCCCTTCTATATATCTGTTGTGCATACTGGTAAGCTTCTTCGAAATTTCCCCGGTTAAATTCCACCCATCGCATACAATGTAAATAGTAATTCGTATCATGAGTTATTTCCAACCTTTGTTTATAATACTTCTGAGCCTGTTCGGGAAATCCATATTCTAAATAGGTACAAGCTAACCAAAACAAATTATCAGGTAACTCATCCGGTCCGCGAAAACGCTTTACAAGCTCATGTTGAAGTCTAATACGCTTAATCCAATCGCCGCCATCTTTTAGATGATTTAAGTGATACCATTGAAAATATGCCCAGCTATTGTTTGGATTGTATTTTATGACTTTCTCAAAATTTTCCAATGCTTGTTCATTCTTACCCAATTCACTACAAACTATGCCTCTGGCCTGATATGCCTCTGAACAACGATCGTCATAAGCAAGTGCCCGGGTTGCCAGGATCAATGCTGAATCCAGATATTTTTTTGTAATATCAGTTGAGGCATATTGAAACAAGTATGTATTAGCCAATCCCGTATATGCCAGTGCGAACGTTGAGTCAAGTTCCAATGATTTACGAAAAGAAATCTGAGCACTTTCTAAAAATTCCTTCTTTTTTGAATCAATTCTGAATTTATCTAAATCGTATTTTCCCATGGTGTAGAAATCGTATGCTGTAATGTCAGTTGTTGGTACTTTCCGGATACTCTGAATTTCTTCAGGTGTGATTACTGCATCCAGTTCACTGGCAATAGTCTCCGAAATCTCGCTTTGAATTAAAAAAATATCCTTCCAGGGTCGGTCATATACATTGGCCCAGGCATGGCCTTCTTCACCGGTTTTAATTAACTGCATAATCAGGCGGATCTTGTCTCCTTCTTTTTGTAAGCTGCCTTCGAGCAGATAGCCGACTCCCAGTTCCTTTCCGATCACTTTGGCCGTCTTATCGGTTTTCCGATACTGCTCTACTGAAGTTCTGGAAAGAACCCGTATATCTTTAATCTTCGACAAATGCGTAAGAATAGCATCCATCATTCCATCAGCCAGGTATTGTTTTTCAGACTCATCACTCAGGTATTTAAAAGGAAGGACGGCAATTGATTTTTCAGCTTTTGAACCCGAAACCCGATGGAACAGGAAAATGGAAAGAGGAATCAGGAAAAAGGAACAAACAATCAAGGCAATCCACAATTTCCTTCTGTTCGGTTTCTTCGCGGTAGGTTCAAGTTCAACTACTTGCTCTTCGGGTTCATTTTCCTGTTCATGGTTTCTTAATTCTCCTGGAGCATGCCCAAAATATTCGTGGAAGCATTTATTGAAATAGGTTGGGCTGCCAAAACCAACACGGTAGGCTATTTCGGCAGCAGTCAAATCTTCGTTCAGCAATAGCTCCTTGGCCTTTTTGAGCCGGATCTCCCGGATAAACTGACTAATGGTTTGATTGGTAATTGATTTTAACTTCCGGTGAAGGTTGGAATGGCTCATGCCCATTTCACCGGCAAGTTCTTCCGGGCCAAAATGCTCGTTGGCCAGGTTGGCTTCAACGAGTTCGGTGAGCCGATGTAGGAACTCTTTGTTCATTGCAAGATTTTATTGGCTGAATTCCTGGTAATGCTTAATGCAATTAATATACAACATTATTAACTCATAAACAATGAGTTGTATGGCCGAAATAAAAAGCTATCACTATTTCGTTACGAAAAAAAAGCTAATTAGTTCTTCACTAATCAGGATAAAAAAAGCGGAGAAGCATGATTTGCTCCTCCGCTTTTAAAGCTAAAAGTTAATTCATTATGAAAAGTAATTTCTGATTTATTTGTTTAAAGTTTGTCCATCAGTTTGTTCTAATCTCTTACGTATCGAACAGAATACCCTTCCTCCTTGGGCATGACGACCCGGTATACACAGGTATAATCGAAGCCCATCATTCGGAACCAGGCAGAACTCGTATTGTATTCGGTAGAACTCCACCAGTGCCCGAGGATGCCAATGTGGAAAAACCAACCGAAATCGCTGTAACGGGTGCCAGCCGGTAGAGCAGCAAAACCAAACTCGTTGGTTGCACCGGCATTTGGACTATTCCAATATGTTGTATTGGTTTCTTTTAGTTTTCCGCCAGCCACACTTTCTCCTCCTAGGAAAGTAGTTAACTCAGTCCACTCGGCATCACTTGGTAAATGCCATCCGGGGGGACAGGCTGCCTTGGCAGCAGGCCAGTTGTACAAAACACCATAAGTACTGTAATTAGCAGTTAATTTGGCTGCGGCCACATCTGTGCCATCATAGTCATAAACATAGTAATACGGTTCAGTAGATGAACCCACAGAAGGTGAGCTAACAGCTGGCAGATAAGCCAGATTCTCGGCCATCCATTCTTTGCCATTAATAATAATTGTCCGGTAGGTTTTGCCAGCGATGTCAAGGGTTCCGGTTTGGCCAGTGTTTCCTTCAGTTACTGTAATATAATTCGTAAATGTTTTAGTATTGTTGCCAATATTGTTTGTTACTTTCAGCGAAACAGAATAGATACCAGTTGAACTGTAGGAATGCCATGGGGATTGTTCCGTACTGAAAGTTCCATCACCAAAATCCCATAACCAACTAGTTGGTGTATTATTCGATTTATCGGTAAAATTTACGCTTTGTTCTTTGATAATAGTCGTGACCGAAGCTGAGAAATCAGAAATCGGTTCCTCTTGAGAAGATGAAGTTAAAGAATCCCTTATATAACGAACAGAAAAGCCATAACCTTTGCCATATAAATACCTGTTTAAAGTACTTTCGTTGCTGTACAGGAGCCAGCGCATGGCTTCGTCTGTACGGATCTCAGTATTACTCCACCAGGTCCCGTAGATGCCAATGTCTCCGAATGTGCCGCCGTCCCAGCGATAGCCGCCTGGAAGACCCGCAAAACCACTGGAATTAGTTCCGTTTCCGTTATTATTCCATCCACTGGTAGCTTTCATTTGTGTGCCCTGATCGGTACCGAGGTAGCCCAAGCCATCGGCTTGTGCCTGACTCATACCCAAGGCTTTTCCCAGTTGTTTCCATTCGGCATCACTTGGCAAATGCCATCCGGGCGGACAGGCAGCTTTTGCGGCTGGCCAGTTGTATAAAACACCGTATTTTGCATAGCTTGGTTTGTTTTTGGCCGCAGCAACATCGGTACCATAGTAACCACCTACGTAATAGTAGGGATCGGTGGTACTCCCCGAGCTTGACTTATACACCGCAGGCAAGTATGCCAGGTTTTCAGCCATCCACCATTGGTTGCCAATTTTTACAACTTTGTAGCTTTTGTTGTCTTTATCAATGCAACTTACAAATTCAACCTCGAATGTTTTAGAAACAGTTGGGGTTTCCGTAAGGATAGTCGTACTCAAACCTGAAGAAATCGAATAATGAATGAAATCACCTTCGGTGTAACTTAATGTTTTGTCCGTTGTTGCACGCTTCAATTGATTTGAATCTGGCCTTTGTGAGTTTAATTTTTCGCTTCCAGAATACAAAATAGAACTGTTTTGTAATGCTTTACCTGTGCAAATCGCTTTATAACTGGTAGACTCGTCGCTTTTTAGTAACGAAACAAAATAGATCCCTTCAACCGGGAATTTTAGCTCAAAACGATGTGTTCCCTGCAAAAGGCTTTGCCTTTTTTGGTTCAGGATTTGGCCATTGGCATTGTACATCCTGATTTCTACCTGTTGGGCTTTATCCGTAGAGAAACATAAAGTCGCATTTTCATCAGCAGGATTTGGATAGATACTTCCCTTTTCAATCTTATTGGGCAAAGGATTAATACTGGTGATCGTTTTCACCAACACAAGAGATTCACCACCCGCAAGTTTTACAAGCTGGTTTGTTCTCAGATTAGTCGCCTGAACACTATCGATTGGAGTTCCGCTTACTTTGGGTTGAAATGAAATGGTAAGATCCTGGGCAAAAACACTGCAAATTGCCCATAAAAAAACAATTAAAGAGGATAATTTCTTCATGGCAGCAAAATTTAGATGAATAAATGAATTAATTCTTGATTCAAATTTGCATCTAATTGGCTGGCAAGGCATAGAAGCTATTCACAGGAAGATTGCAGTATCTGCTAATTCATTGAAAATTTTTGACAAGGATTGAAATTATATTGCAAGTGGAGATTTTTTTGAATGTAAAATTGGTTATTTCATGAAAAACATCTACAATAATGGCTCTATGTCGGATACAGTGGGTAATCAAATTTGAGTTTAGCTGTTAAGAAGTAAATCATGTTGATGAAATTTTCGATATTTCTATACCCTCTTGCCCTTCGTTTTGCAAGTTGAACCTTATTGTTTATTCCTTCCA
>JANXYV010000212.1 GCA_025355875.1 Prolixibacteraceae bacterium
CTTCTGCTGAATCCTTTAACGCTAAAATAAAAGCTTTCAGAGCAACTCAGAGAGGAGTTACTGACATCCCATTTTTCTTGTTCCGTCTATCAAATATTTATGCTTAACAAACATCCGCCCACAACAATATCAACTGATCCAAGATTATCACCGGATTGATCCCATTAATGGGTATTTTGATTATCGGAATCATCATTATCCAACTGGTTTGGATGAATAATGCTATTCGCGTAAAGAATGAACTGTTCGACCGGAGCGTAAACGAAGCGCTGACCAGCACCGCAAACCGGCTCGAGACCACACAGGATTTTCGACTGATCAATCATTTTGCATTCGATGGAGCCGATCCGGCTGATTTTGCTCCACCAATGCCACCGCCACCCCCAAATTTTAGAACTTCCGGTGCAGGGTTAAATCATCATGGTCCAGAAAGTTCATCGAAGAACCCGAAATTGCAAATGATTGTTCATGCCAGGAAGTCGAAGAATGGTTTTTCCGATCGCATTGAAACCCGTAAAGATAGTTTGACCGGATCAGAACAGGAGATCCTGATAGGTACAGACAGTCTGGAGAGAAAACTGAGTTCGGCATACAACAAGGGAATTCACAGGTTTGACTCAATTGTTGAGAATATTGAATCGGTTGATGACTCGGTTCCAGGTACGAAGCGGCGTTTCGAAAAAAAAACAAGATTAAAACAAGTTGCCAATAGGTAAACAAAATGCTCAATGTCATGCGCCTGTTGATCTGTTTTTATACCTTTGCGCCCTTGAAAGATAATATTTTTCTGATGGCGGAAATTCATTCCATGGAAATTATAGAATTTGATACGATCATCGTTGGGAGCGGTTTGGCCGGCCTGACTGCTGCCTTTCATGCCTCGAAATACGGAAGCGTAGCCATCATCACCAAGTCACAACTTGACATCAGCAATTCGTATTATGCACAGGGAGGTATTGCGACGGTTACCGATCCGACCGATTCCTTTGAATCGCATATACAGGATACTCTGGAAGCAGGTCGCGGACTCTGCGATTTGGATGCGGTAAAAATACTGGTTTCGGAAGGACAGCAATGTGTTCAGGAAATCATCCGACTGGGAATGGAGTTTGATCAGGAAAACGGGCAGTATATTCTTGGGTTGGAAGGTGGCCACAGTCACCGGCGTATTCTGCATGCCGGCGGGGATGCTACCGGGAAGGGATTGACCATTTTTATGCTGAAAAAAGTTCAGGAACAGAGCAATATTATTCCATTCGAATATACCACAGTGGTCGAACTTTTGGTTGACAATGGAATTTGCATGGGTGTTCAGTCATTCGATTTCGTAAGCGGAAAAAACATAGTGTTCAAATCGAAATCCACCATCATTGCAACCGGCGGATTGTCAAGAATTTACGATCGGTCTACCAACCCACATACCGCTACCGGCGATGGAATTGCACTTGCTTTTCATGCAGGCGCCAAACTTTCGGACATCGAATTCATCCAGTTTCATCCATCAGCCTTATATATTCCGGGCGAAGAGGCATTCCTGATCAGTGAGGCGGTTCGTGGCGAAGGGGCCTGGTTGCTGAATCAGGACGGTGAAAGGTTCATGAAGCCAATTCATCCACTCGCCGAATTGGCTCCACGCGACGTGGTTGCCTATGCCATTCACAAACAGTTGCAGCTAAATCATTCCGATTTTGTATACCTGAGCCTGTTGCATCTCAATCCCGATCTGATCAAAAAACGTTTTTCGACCATTTACAATACTTTATTAAGGTACAACATCGACATTACCAGCGATCTTCTGCCCATTTCACCGGCGGCCCATTATATGGTCGGCGGAATTCAGACCGACCTGAATGGAGAAACCAACATCAAAGGGCTTTTCGCCTGCGGGGAAGTGGCATCTACCGGAGTAATGGGAGCCAACCGGCTGGCAAGTAATTCGCTGCTCGAATGTCTAGTTTTCGGGAAACGCGCTGCAGAAAAAGCCACCACAGGAAAACCAATTGCCAATGTTCTGCCTGAATTTGAACCTATTCACGTTGATACCAAAAATGAAACACAATTTTTGGAAACTAAAAACCAGATTGCCTCTTTGATGAGCAAAAAAGCAGGAATTGTCAGGTCGGGAACAAAACTGAACGAAGCCATTCAGGAACTAAATGCCATAAATAAACAATTGCCTGAAAAAGTTAACGAGTATAATCTTTTAAAAATCAAACACATTACTGATATTTGTACGCTAATCTGCGAATCGGCCTTTATCCGGACCGAAAGTCGTGGCGGTCATATCCGGGAAGACTTCCAACAGGAAAATCCGGGTCTTTGCGCCCACCTGATCCGGCAAAAAGATGAAGAGTATCAATTTCAAAAAATCAGAAAGTAAAAATATGAACAAACATGCATTAAAAGCAGCACGCACCCTGATCGAAATTGCACTTAGGGATGACGTGGGCGAAGGCGACATTACGACCGACAATATTGTTCCGGCTGAGGTCAGGCGGAAAGCCAAAATGGTTGCTAAAGCGGATGGCGTGATTGCCGGACTTCCTGTTGCTGAAATGGTTTTTAAAAACCTTGACCCTGATCTGATTTGGAATGAGAAAGTAAAGGATGGTGATAAAGTCAAAAATGGCGATGTACTGGTTGTTTTTGAAGGATCGTACCGTGCATTGCTTACCGGCGAACGGACTGCTCTTAATTTTCTACAGCGATTGTCAGGAATTGCAACCATGTCAGCCAAATATGCCGATGCGGTAAAAGATTTCCAAACCGTAATCCTGGATACCCGCAAAACCTTGCCCGGATTTAACAAACTTGACAAATATGCCGTCAAAACCGGAGGTGCCAGTAACCACCGGCACGGACTTCACGATATGGCTATGATCAAGGACAATCATATTGAAGTGGCAGGAGGAATTGAAGCTGCAGTAAAAGCCGTCAGAAGCAGCATTGATCATGGGATTAAGATTGAAGTTGAAACGACCACGCTTACCCAGGTTCAGGAAGCCATTGACTCGAAGGTTGACATCATCATGCTCGATAACATGGACCTGGATACCATGCGCAAAGCAGTTGCCATGATTGCCGGCAGGGCAAAAATTGAAGCTTCTGGCAATATCACCCTCGATCGTTTGCGCGATGTTGCGGCAACCGGGGTCGATTATATTTCAATCGGGGCACTCACCCACTCGGTCAGCGCAATGGATATCAGTCAACGAATTGAAGATTAGAAATTGATAAACCTGGTTATTGATATAGGTAACAGTCGGACAAAGATTGCTTTGTTCAACCAGCATGATCTGATGTTTAATGTTCCAATGGACCATTTGGCTGTGAAACATTTGAAAATGCTTAAAGATGAACATCCCCAGCTGAATAAAGTAATCCTTTCATCAGTAAAACCCTTCAATGAAGAATTAAATGATTTTCTGACTAAAAATTTTGACCAATTTCTGGAACTGGACCATCAAACAGATCTTCCGATTGAAAATTTATACGAAACTCCAGAAACACTTGGGAAAGACCGTATTGCAGCCGCCGCCGGTGCAAATGAATTATTTCCGGACCAGAATATTCTCGTCATTGATGCCGGAACGGCCATCACCTATGACCTGGTTTCAGAAAAGAACCAGTTCATCGGGGGAAATATATCGCCGGGATTGGAAATGCGTTATAAAGCACTGAATCAATTCACCGGAAAACTTCCATTAGTTAGTTATTCCGATGAATATGAGAAGATTGGGAGAAACACAACCGAGGCCATCCGTGCCGGAGTTCAGAATGGCATTCTGGCTGAAATGTCCGATAGCATTGACTTATTTAACAGAAATTATCAAAATTTACAGATCATTATGACTGGGGGTGATTCTAATTTTTTTGCCGGAAAATTAAATTATTCCATCTTTGTACACTTTAATTTAACCCTAATTGGTTTAAACAGGATCCTGGAACACAATGCTAAAGAAAAATAATGCACTAACAGTCGTTATAATTTTGATATTCTGCGGATTATCGGGCTATGCGCAACAAGACTTAAACAACAATAACACCTCATCACCCTATTCGAGGTTCGGACTGGGCGATTTGAGTCATTACGGATTTGGCCGCACAGCGGCCATGGGAGGAGCTTCATTGGGAAGCCGGCATGCGATCCAGGTCAATTCATCGAATCCGGCATCGTACAATTCCAACGATAGTTTATCATTTGTTTTTGAATTTGGGTTCGACGGAACATTATCGAATTACAAAAGCAATTCCGGATCGATGAAAGCGAGTGATATCAATTTCAGGTATTTTTCATTATCCTTTCCCGTTAACAAAAGAATAGGTATCGGCATAGGAATTCAACCATTTTCCGACATGGGTTATGAAGTTGCTTATACCGAATCCCCTACCGGAGTCGGGAATACTTCGCACAAGTATTGGGGCGAAGGTTCAACCTCGAAAGCTTACTTCGGAACCTCGGTCATGCCTTTTAAAGGACTTTCGATTGGTGCCAACCTGAATTACATTTTTGGCCGGTTGAATCAAAATTCAAATGTTGCCTTTGATGATGCTACTCTTTTTGGCATCACGAAAACCGAAGGGACTCGTCTCAGTGACTTTTGCCTCACCTATGGACTTCAATACGATTATAAAATCAAAAAGAACAAGTACTTAACTTTCGGACTAACCTTCGAGAATCAAAATAATTTCACTGCTTTTCATCGCATTTTTTCAATCAAAACCATTACAATCGGAACCAGTGCAAAGACCGATACCATTCAGTTCATGCCCGAACAAAAGAGTTCTATTAAATTCCCGACCACATTTGGCGCTGGTGTATCGTTCAATAAAGTGAACAAACTGGAAATCAATGCCGACTATTTCTATGCAGCCTGGGGAAAATCCACATTTTTCGGACAACCCGACGAATTAATTACCAACATGAGCCGTTTTTCTGCCGGCTTCGAATATATACCTGAAATGTTTTCGATCAGGAGTTACATGAAAAGAGTAAAGTACCGCGCAGGATTACATCGTGAACAGTCGTATTTAATTCTGAACGGCCATCAGATCAATGAATTTGGAGTGAGTTTAGGAGCTGGGTTGCCATTACCCAAAACAAAATCTACTGCAAACTTTGGGTTTGAAGTGGGGAAAGAGGGAACCATGGAGGATGAACTGGCCAGGAACATTTACATGAAATTCAGTTTATACCTGAACCTCTACGATTACTGGTTCATGAAACGAAAGTTTGATTAAACTTCATTCCGAAATACAAAATGCAATGTGCAATTCAGATTTCTCAGGGAGGCTTTTGGGAAAATTCGGGAGTCATCCACTGATCAGCAATTTCATCTGGAGTGGGCTGATTTTGATCCCCGCATTCTTCCTTTGGTCGTGTGAAAACGAGATTGCCAAGATCAAAACCCTCACTACCACCGAAGTATTGCCCAGCTCAACTGCAAACGGATACGAGATGCTCTTTTCCGACTCCGCGGTCATTCGTTTCAAAATGCAAACCCCCGAACTGATCAGGCACGATATTGAAAAAGAACCTTATACCGAGTTTCCGAAAGGGGTAAAAATCGAAAAATATGATGCCAATATGAAAATTGTATCGAGCATCACGGCCGAATACGCAAAAAACTATGACTCCGACCAACGTTGGGAAGCGAAAAACAATGTAATTGCCGTAAATTTGAACGGCGATACCCTGAAAACAGAATACCTGGTGTGGGACACGAAAAAAGAAAAGATTTACTCCGACCAGTTTGTTAAAATCATCAGAAAAGATCAGACCTATACAGGCATCGGTTTTGAATCGAATCAGGATTTTTCGATCTATGAGATCAAAAACCTGAAAGGCCATATGTATGTGAATGTGGATAATAAGTAGAGCAGTTTAAGTATGAATTTGCTTTTGATCATATTGGTTACGATGCTTTTCTCAGGGTTTTTCTCAGGAATGGAAATTGCATTCATTTCGGCGAACCGCCTCAGGCTTGAATTAGACAAAAAGCAAAGCGTTGTACACTCCAGACTGATTTCACTATACACACAAAATCCCGGTCAGTTTATTGCCACCATGATGGTTGGGAACAACCTGGCTTTGGTTATTTATGGACTTGCATTCGCAAACCTGCTCGAACCGTCATTGAAAATGTACCTTCATTCCAATTCTCTGGTTTTGCTATCGCAAACGGTAATTTCGACCTTGCTAATTTTGGCCACTGTGGAATACTTCCCAAAAATGCTCTTCCGCATAAATCCAAACGGGATCCTCCGGTTTTTCACCATCCCCATCGCGTTTTTCTATTTTTTGTTCTATCCGCTCACGAAGGTTACCATGTGGATTTCAAAAGGCATGTTAAAAATTTTTCTGAACGAACCCACCCGGAATTTGAATGAAAAAATTGTATTCAGCAAGATCGATTTGGACCATTTTGTTAAGGAACCCGAAAACAGCGGCTCAGTCCAATCCAGCCAGGAAATCGATAATGAGGTGAAACTTTTCAGGAACGCACTCGATTTCTCTAAAGTAAAGCTTCGTGAAATCATGGTGCCACGAACCGAAATGGTAGCCCTCGATATTGAATCAACCGTAGAGGAATTGCGCCAAAAATTCATTGAAACAGGCTATTCACGTATTTTATTCTATTCAGAAAATACCGACAATATTATCGGCTATGTTCATCATTCGGTTTTTTTTACGAATCCCGACGCCATCAAATCCGATCTCCGCCAGGTTTTAATTGTGCCCGAAACCATGCCGGCCAGTAAACTTTTAAGCCAGTTCATCCAGCACCGACTCAGTATTGCCATCGTAGTCGACGAATTTGGAGGAACTTCGGGAATGGTTACCAGCGAAGATATTCTGGAAGAGATCTTTGGTGAAATCGAGGACGAGCACGACACGATCGACCTGATTAAAAAACAAGTTTCGGATACCGAGTTTGTTTTTTCCGGCCGACTTGAACTGGATGAACTCAACGACAGTTTCAATCTTGACTTTCCGGAGAACGAAAACTATGAAACGCTCGCCGGATTTATTCTCTTCTACTTCGAAAGTATTCCGAAAATCAATACCATTATTACAATTGAAAAGTACAAGTTTAAGATACTGAAAGCCACCAGCACCAAGATCGAATTGGTGCACCTTACTATCCTCGACAATTCCTAAAATAAAATTTGATTTCTAGGATTAATATTGAAAATTATTATCTTCGTACCTCGAAATTTTGAGTAGAATAATTATAATAAATTAACAACTAATAAATGGCTACATTACAGAACATAAGGAATCGCGGGAGTTTGGTGATAGCGATCGTAATCGGTATTGCCCTGGGTGCATTTATCCTGGGCGACATGCTGAATACCGGAAGTAAGTTAATGAAACCCAGCGAAATGAAAATTGCTGAAATTAATGGTGAATCGGTTCAATATCCGGATTTTCAGAAAAAGGTAGAAGAACTTTCTGAAATTTATAAGATGAATATGCAGAAAACTGCGATCGACGAAAGCACCTGGGAACAAATCCGCGACCAGGTCTGGCAGGAATACCTTCAGGAAAATATCGTTGGCAAAGCAGGTCAGAAACTGGGATTAACTGTAAGTTCAGAAGAACTTTTTGATTTGGTACAGGGAAAAAACCCGCATCCGATTATTCAGCAGCTTTTCAAAGATCCGAAAACCGGGCAGATTGACAAAGCTAACATTCTGAAGTTTCTGAAATCACTGGAGACAAATGCATCCCCTCAGCAAAAATCGTATTGGTTATACATCGAAAATCAGATTAAACAAGATAAACTTCGCACCAAATACAACAATTTAGTTTCGAAGGGATTGTATGTAACTTCTGACGAAGCCAAAAAGAGCCTGGAAGCAAAGAACAAAAATGCAAATTTTCAATATGTTATGCTGGCCTATTCTTCGGTTTCAGACAACGATGTAAAAATTTCGGACAGCGACCTGAAAGATTACTACAACAAACACAAAGACGAGTACAAACAAGAGAAAACCCGCAAAATCGAATATGTTACATTCGAAGTGCTGCCATCGGCGGGAGATAATGCAGCTACCCAAAAATGGATTACCGACAGCAAACAAGAGTTTTCAACTGTCACCGACAATAAACAATTCATCAACGTGAATTCAGATATTCCTTTTGATGCATCGTACTACAAAAAATCGGATCTTCCGGCAGCTATAGCCGAATGGGCTTTCAGCGCACAACCCGAAGATTTCTACGGACCTTATTTCGAGAATAACCAGTACAAACTGGTAAAACTAGATCAATTCAAAATGTTGCCTGATTCGGTTCAGGCCAGCCATATCCTGATTAACCCGCAAACCGTTGGTGGTGCTGAAAAAGCAAAAGCATTGGTCGACAGTTTGAAACGTAAAATTGAACTGGGTGGCGACTTTGCTGAAATGGCAATGAAATATTCAGAAGATCCCGGATCCAAAAATAAAGGTGGCGATTTAGGTTGGTTTAAACGCAAACAAATGGTTCCTGAATTTGAAGAAGCTGCTTTTACCGGTGAAATCAACAAACTCTATGTAGTTGGAACCCGTTTTGGATACCACCTGATCAAGCCAACCAAAAAAGGCAAAGAGACCAATGAAGTCCGCATTGCTACTTTGGTACGGAAAGTTGAACCAAGCAACGAAACCTATCAGAAAATATATTCAGAAACCAGTAAGTTTGCCAGTGAAAACCAAACGGTTGAGGCCTTCAACAAATCGATTTCAGCTCAAAAGCTGGATAAAAAGATTGCCGATCTGAAAGAAAATGACCAACAGATACCCGGTTTGGATGCATCGCGCCAACTGGTGAAAGCTGCTTTCAATGGAGAAAAAGGGAAAATCCTGGTCAACAACGAGAAATCGACCATCTTCGAATTTGGGAACAAATTCGTGATTGCCTCTTTGACTTCAGCTACTGAAGCTGGCGCAGCCTCGTTTGAAGATGCAAAGCCTAAAGTAGAACTGGCTGTCCGTAAAGATAAAAAAGCAGAAATGCTCGCCGAAAAACTAAAGAGTGCAGCTTCAGGTCAGTCTGATCTGGGAAGTGTTGCTTCCAAACTTTCAACTTCGGCGAAAGATGCTTCCGGAGTCAATTTCATGTCCAGCTCTATTCCTTCACTCGGATTCGAGCCTGCAGTAATCGGAACCGTCAGTACACTTTCCGAAGGTAAAATTTCAGCTCCGGTTGTTGGTTCAAACGGGGTTTATCTTACAAAAGTAACTTCGTTGAACACCGCATCGAATACTGACTTGAAAGGTGAGAAAAACCGCCTGGCACAAACTCTGAATTACAGGGCTGGCGGACAGGTTTTTGAATCACTCAAAAAAGTGGTCGACATTGTCGACAGGCGATCAAAATTCTATTAATAGCATATCAAAGGGAAAAAGCGGGCAATCAACCCGCTTTTTTTTATATAGATTTGTACTACTTTTCATTTTAACGACAAGACTATGGCAAGGTATTTCAACCACGTTTCAAGAACTTTTAATGAATATTTGTTGATCCCGGGATTATCAACCAAAGATTGTTATCCTCAGAACGTTTCATTAAAAACCCCGCTGGTAAAGTATCAGAAAGGTACAAAACCTGAATTGGAACTCAATATTCCGTTTGTTTCAGCCATCATGCAATCAGTTTCCGACCATAAAATGGCCATTGCCCTCGCCAAAAACGGAGGATTGTCCTTTATTTTTGGTTCACAACCTATCGAATCGCAAGTCGATATGGTCCGTAAGGTAAAGAAATTCAAGGCCGGATTTGTGGTGAGTGATGCGAACCTGACTCCGGAAGATACCCTGAAAGAAGTTTTGGCAATCAAAGCCCGCACTGGCCATTCAACGGTTGGGATTACCGAAGACGGGACCTCGAACGGAAAACTCCTTGGAATGGTCACCAGCCGCGATTATCGTGAGAATAGAGATCCGGAAGATACCAAGATCAGCGAATTCATGACCCCGTTCTCCAAGCTGGTCACCGGTGAACATGGATTGACTCTAACTGAGGCCAACGACATCATCTGGGAACACAAGCTGAATACACTGCCTATTATCGATAAGGATCAAAAACTGCAATATTTTGTCTTCCGGAAAGACTACGACGAACACCGCGACAATCCCGAAGAATTGCTCGATTCAAACAAAAAACTCCTGGTTGGTGCAGGGATCAATACACGCGATTACACCGATCGTGTTCCAAAACTGGTTGAAGCCGGTGCCGATATTTTGTGTATCGACTCATCCGACGGGTTCTCCGAATGGCAAAAGGAAACCATCGAATTTATCAAGACCAAATACAACGGACAGGTTAAAGTTGGAGCCGGAAATGTTGTCGATAAAGAGGGCTTTTTGTACCTGGTAGAAGCAGGTGCCGATTTTGTCAAAGTTGGAATTGGCGGAGGTTCCATTTGCATTACTCGCGAACAAAAAGGGATCGGTCGTGGACAGGCAACCGCCCTGATTGAAGTAGCCGAAGCACGCAAAGAATACTTTGAAAAAACCGGGATTTATGTACCGATTTGTTCCGATGGCGGTATTGTTCAGGATTACCATATGGTACTGGCGCTGTCAATGGGAGCCGATTTCATTATGATGGGCCGGTACTTTGCCCGTTTCGATGAAAGCCCGACCAAGAAGCTGAAAATTGGCAGCAACTATGTAAAAGAATACTGGGGCGAAGGATCGAACCGGGCGCGCAACTGGCAGCGTTACGACCATGGAGGTAATGAATCGCTCAAATTTGAAGAGGGAGTTGATAGTTATGTTCCTTATGCCGGAAAATTGAAAGACAACCTGGAGATTACTTTAGGTAAGATTATTTCAACCATGTGCAGTTGCGGTGCAATTACAATACCTGAACTGGAAAAAAATGCCAAAATAACACTGGTATCCTCAACCAGCATCATCGAAGGCGGAGCGCACGACGTGATATTAAAGGAAACGAATATCTAGAAGAGCAAAATACATGGAGTTACTACAAATAGAAAGCGGGCCTCTGCCCGCTTTCCTTTTTCCACCCCAAATGCACAAAACTTGAGATTTCAAGTTCCGACATTCTATCGTTAGCTTAACAACGCTTTCACTTTTTCCGAGATATCTTTTCCGTCAGCCAGACCAGCCAGCTTTTTGGAGGCTATCCCCATTACTTTTCCCATATCTTTCATGCCTGCTGCACCAACTTCAGAAATAATTGCCTGTATGGCTTCTGACAATTCGGCATCCGACATTTTCACCGGAAGATAGGTTTCAAAGATCTTTACCTGAAATATTTCCTGCTGGTATAAATCATCGCGACCCTGTTCCTTATAGATATTTGCCGAATCTGTTCCTTGCTTGGCCAGTTTCTGAATAATCTTCAGGCTTTCCTGATCGCTTAATTCACCTGTTGCACCTGCTGCCGATCTGGCTTCGATCATCACTTTCTTGATTCCGCGCAGAGCTTCAAGTTTTTCTTTCTCGCGGGCTTTCATGGCTGTCAGAATATCAATGCCGATCTGATCAAATAAACTCATACGCCAAAATTAGTCAACATTATCGTGCAGATAGGAATTATTGTCCCGTAAAGTTACGTTATTATTTTCATCCGGTGCAATAGAAAAGCGAGAAAATTTTTCATCTACTTTTTTTTTAAAGCCAAAGAATTTCGAGTTCTTCCGGCGGTATGCCGGAATATTCTCCAGTTCATCAACAGTTTCCTCGGTAGTTTCCGCAAAATCGACCGGCAAAGTCTCCTCGCCGTTCATCGATTTCTTTGCGGGATTAGTCCCGTAAAGTTCTTCAAACTCATCATATCCACCGGCGTTCATTTCGAATTCAAACGTTTTTTGCTTCACATTCTTCGAACCATACAATTCGTTTTCAACCGTCTTTTTTGCTTCGGTCCTGATTGGCTGTGTATTGTCAGCCGACTCATCGATTAATGTATGGTAAGTTTTTTCCTGATTTTTATTGATCACCATTTCAGGAATGCTGCTTGTACTGAACCCGGTTGCAATGATGGTCACCGAAATCTTATCACCATACGATTCGTCCACTCCGTTTCCCCAGATCAAATCGGCAGAGTTTCCGGCCTTCTCCTGTACAAAATCGGTAATATCTCCAATTTCGTCCATGGTAATTTCTTCAATTCCTGAAGTGATATTCAACAGGATATTTCGGGCGCCCATGATGTCGTTGTTGTTCAGCAAAGGAGAATTCAGGGCTTCCTCAACCGCAATCAGGGCACGGTTTGCTCCGGAAGCGATACCAGTTCCCATCAAAGCCACACCACTGTTGCGCATCACCGTTTCGACATCGGCAAAGTCAACATTGATATAACCCGGAACAGTGATAATTTCCGCAATTCCCTTAGCCGCTGTGGTCAGGATATTATCGGCCTTGGCAAAGGCATCCGAAATCTTCGAATCACCATACATTTCCCGGATGCGTTCGTTGTTGATGACCAATAATGAATCGACATGCGACTCCAAAGCAGCAATACCTTCAACGGCTTGTTTGATACGGCGGCGTCCTTCATTCCGGAACGGGATCGTTACAATTCCGACGGTCAGGATGCCAAGTTCGCGGGCCGCAGCAGCAATTACCGGTGCTGCACCGGTTCCGGTACCACCGCCCATTCCAGCCGTGATAAATACCATTTTGGTATTGTTCTGCAAAACTTTCTTAACGTCCTCAATATTTTCGATCGCCGAATCACGTCCGGTTTCAGGTTTATTGCCGGCGCCACGGCCCTCCGTCAGCGACGACCCCAATTGTACTTTGTAAGGAACCGGGCTGTTGATTAAAGCCTGTGCATCGGTGTTGCAAACCATAAAATCCACATCACGAATACCCTGCCGAAACATGTGGTTTACAGCATTACCACCACCTCCACCTACACCAATTACCTTGATGATTGAACCTGTATTCACGGTTAAATCAAAATTCATGATTTCGTTTGACATATCTTTTATTTTTCGTGTTTATAATTAGTTGTTGCTCCCAGAGATAGGAGTATCCTTATCTTCAAAGAATTTCGTAAACTGTTTGAAAAACCAGTTGTCAACATTCGCATTTTCAGGATTCGATTCATCTGCACCCCTGTTTCTTCCCTTTTTCGGTTTCTTTGTTTGACTTTCAGTGTGCAAGAGCGGTTTTATTGTTTCACGTTTGGTTTCGGAGGTGGGGACGGTTACCCCGTTCACCTCAAAAACGGGTCCGTCGTTCAGGTTTATTTCATAACCCGAATCGTCGGGGCTAAATTCAACAATCTCAGCCGGATCCTGAAACAGAACGTTCGGATTCACATCAAATCCGGTGGCAATGATGGTCACACTGATCTGATTTCCAAGTTTGAAGTCAGCACCATTTCCCCAAATGATAGTCGCATCCATTCCGGCTTCTTCCTGCAGATAATCAATGATTTCACCAATTTCTCCCATGGTAATTTCTTCAGTTCCGGAAATAATATTAAGCAGAATATCTTTGGTTCCCCGAATGCTGCTGCTGTCGAGCAACGGCGATTCAAGGGCCAATTGCACTGCCTTCATGGCGCGGTCGGGACCTTCGGCATAACCGGTTCCCATAATAAAAACTTCACTTCCGGCCATTACCGTACTCACATCGGCAAAGTCGATATTAATATTGCCGTGAAGAGTAATGATTTCCGCAACACCTTTTACCGCTGTGGTAATGATATTGTCTGCCTTCTTGAATGCCTGCGATGCCGGCAGGTTTCCATAAATTTTATGCAGCTTTTCGTTGCTGATGACCAGCATACTGTCAACATGTTCCTTGAGTTTTTCGACCCCTTCAAGGGCTTGTCTGAATCGTCTTTGTCCTTCTGACCGTGAAGGGATTGTGACTACAGCGATGGTCAGGATATCCAGTTCCCGGGCTAGCCGGGCAATCACCGGGGCAGCGCCGGTTCCTGTTCCTCCTCCCATGCCGGCTGTAATAAACACCATTTTGGTGGTTCCTTCGAGAATATTCCGGATATCGTCCAGATTTTCAATTGCAGCCTGTTCGCCTTGCTCCGGAAGGTTTCCAGCCCCCCGTCCTTCAGTAAGGGTAACCCCAAGCTGAATCCTTACAGGTACCGGATTATTTTGCATGGCCTGCGCATCAGTATTACAAACCAAGAAAGTAACCCCTTCAATGCCTTCTTCATACATGTTTTTGACGGCATTGCAACCACCGCCCCCAACACCAATCACCTTGATAATGGAGGAATTTGCGTACTCTAATCCAAAGTTAAGTAGTTCATCGATCATAAGGCAGACTTCATTATGTTTTGTCTAAATTCATATCGGTATCTTCGGTATTGTCTTCGAAAAAGACAATCACACTTTGTTGAACTTTCTGTTGATAATCAGTAACTTTTTGCCCAAGCTTCACTTTCATACTGGTAATAAACCCCGGACCCTCCTGTTTTACTTTTGCAGGTTTCTTTCGTTTCTTTCCAATTTGTCCGTCTTCGGCGGCAGCCAGCTTAAGTAAACCCAGAGCCGTCGAGAATTTTGGATCATCGACCTGCTTGCCGGCGACAAACAGGTTTAAATTTGGTTTTCCAATCCGGACATCATAGCCGGTATGGAATTTAATGAGCTGCCCGAGGTTCGTCAGAAGAGAAGCACCTCCGGTAATCACAATTCCTGAACCCAACTTATCGGCATAGCCTGATTTTCGGATCTGATAACAAAAATGGACCACGATTTCTTCCATTCGGGCCTGAATGATGTGAGCCAGACTTTTAAACGAAATTTGTTTGGGTTCCCATCCGTTTCGCTGGATGGTTACCACTTTATTTTCAGGAGCAAAATCTGCAATAGCCTGACCAAACTGCCTTTTCAGCGATTCGGCTTCTTTCACGGTAATGGAACATCCTTCCTTGATATCTTTGGTTATCACATTTCCTCCAAAAGGAACCATGGAAGTAAAACACAAAACTCCATCGTAAAATATGGAAATCTTGGTTGTACCGCCGCCAATGTCTACCAAGGCCACGCCGGATTCCTTTTCATCGTCGGTCAGTACGACTTCCGATGAAGCAATGGGATCGAGAATGGCTTTCTGAACATTAATTGAACCACGTTTCAGGCACATGGCAATGTTTCGCTGATAAGCATCAGGAGCTACATGGATTTTAAAACTGGCATCCATTTTTTCTCCAATCGAACCCACCGGACTCGAAGTTACGGCTTCGCCATCAATGGTGTAAAATTCCGGATTGATGTGATAAATACATGTGTCGTCCGGTAATTTGACCTGACGGGCCTGTTCCATAATTTGATTGACATCGGCTTCGGTCACACAATGATCGCGCCCCATCAATTTCTGCTGGAGGCTGGTCAAAGTGGTCAGTTGCTGTCCCGAAATGTTCACAAAAACATTCTCGATATCGTGGCCACAGTCCGTCTCAGCCCTTCCCACGGCCTCGCTGATTGCTGCAAATGCTTCCTCCACATTCAGCAAAACACCTCTGTTGACACCTCTCGATGCACTCTGGCCAATGCCTGTGATCTGGATTTTACCATCTTCATTTTTTGTTCCGGTAAGGGCTACAATTTTAGTAGACCCGATGTCAACTGCTGCAAAAATTTTTCCGTTCTTGTCCATAATCTACTTTTTTGTACAAACAACCTGGTTTCGATATTTCACACTGATGGTTTTATACCTGTTCCAGCCTATATTTTTAAATCCCTGCTGGTATACGGCTCTTAAATTCCTGAATTTCAATTCGTAATCATCCGGCGTTCCAAATTCGATCAAATAATCGCCAACCTGAGGCACAAACAGCAATTCGCCATTGGCCTGAACGAAAACCTGCTCGATCTGCGCCCTCCAGAATTCATCTTTATTCACAAAATCCGCCATTTTCAGCAAGCTCTTTCTAATTTCTTCCTCCGGAATTGAACCGGTTGCCAGAAGTATCCGTTCCACATATTTCGGGGAAACCGGTACCTTAATGCCATTCTGATCCATGTAATAATCTTCTCCCGCACCTTTAATGCGCAATACTGGTGTCCGCTCGTCGAGGCTGATTACCAATTTTCCCTTAAACGACAAGCCTTTGGAATCCACCTTCCTGAAAATTTCAACATTATTCAGGGTCGTGTAGGTGCTTAGCCTGGTTTCCAGCTTATTGATATTGATTGCCGAAAGTCGCTGACCAATAATGGGATCACCCGACTTTTCGATCATCGTGGCAATTTCATTTTCATCAAGAAAACGTGGCGAGTTTGGGTTAATATTTACAACAATCGACTGGCAACGAACGGCAATCCACTCACTATAGGCGTAATAAATGGTAAAACCGATTGCTCCAACCAGAGTAATCCAACCTAAAATGACCAATATTTTTTTAACGATCCTCATAGTTCAACAATTGCTCTTTTACCGGTTCAACCAGTGTGTCGATGTCACCAGCACCCATCATGATCACAATTCCAGGTTTAAAAGTTTGTGCTATCTGCGGAAATTCCGCTTTGGTACATAATATCTTATTTTCATTTTTCATTTTCCCGAATATCAAATCAGAAGTTACACCTTCCATCGGCAACTCACGCGCCGGATAAATATCGAGTAAAAAGATTTCGTCGAGCAAATCCAGACTTCGGGCAAATTCCTCAGCAAAATCCTTGGTGCGGCTGAAAAGGTGCGGTTGAAATACACCGGTAATCGTCCGGTCTTTATAAAGCTCGCGAACCGACTGAATAGTTGCCCGCAGTTCTTCAGGATGATGGGCATAATCATCTATCAGCACGAAATTTTCGTTTTTCAAATGCACATCAAACCGACGTTTAACTCCGGAATAGGAAGCCAAAGCTTTGCGAACCGATTCAGGAACTACTCCGGCTAAAAGGGCCAGGGCTGAAGCGGCCACCGAGTTTTCCACATTGAGCAAGCCAGGGTAATTCAATACCAGATTTTCAATCCTGATTTCAGGAGTCACCAGATCGAATTGGTAATATCCATCTTTCAGTTCAATATTTTCAGCACAATAATCTGCGGTATCCGTTATTGAATAGGTATATGATCTGTAATTTGCTTCAGGCTCAAAACCTATCGGAAGTCCTTTTTTGAATAATAAGGCACCGTCGTCTTTAATCTGAGAGGCAAACAACTGAAAGCTTTCGATCACTTTTTCGTGCGAACCGTAAATGTCCAGATGATCCGCATCCATCGAAGTAATCACTGCAAGTTCAGGTTTAAGCTGAAGGAACGAGCGGTCGAATTCATCGGCTTCGGCCACAATCCATTCGCTGCCGGTTGAATCAAGCAGAAGATTCGTCTGGTAATTTTTGGAAATCCCTCCCAAAAAGGCGGAGCAACCTATTTCAGAAGTTTTCAGGATATGAGCTGTCATGGTCGATACCGATGTTTTTCCGTGAGTTCCGGCTACGGCTATGGTTCGCTGACTGTTACAGATAATTCCCAGGACCTCAGCCCGTTTATGAATATTGAAACCACGATCAATCAAAGCGTTTAATTCCTGATGGGTCGATGGAACTGCGGGAGTGTAAACGATCAGTGAATTGGAAATATACATTTTTGCAGGCAAGAGTGCAGGATCGTCTTCGTAATGAACAGCAATGCCTTCACGCTCAAGCGCAGCGGTCAATTCGGTTGGAGTCCGGTCGTATCCCGAAACAATGATGCCATGACTCGCAAAATAACGGGCCAGGGCGCTCATCCCTATTCCTCCGATTCCGAGGAAATACACTTGTTTTATGTCGGTAAAATTTAACATTCGTATCTATTATCTTTTTGTAATCACATTTTTGAAGGCCTTTTCCATTTCGTCCGAAAGACCAACAACGCCATGTTCTTCTTTATCCCGCGGACGGTTTTCCTCTTCCTATTCTTCCCCCGGGTTAAAACCCGGGGTTATTGATATATCGCCCTTTCAGGGCTGAAAACTTCCTAATCCCGATTCCCAAATCCTTCCCCCTACGGGGGAATTAGAAGGGGGCTGTCTTTACTACTCCCAAAATCACATCCACAATATCTTTTGCTGCATTAGGTCGTCCCAGCTTTTTAATATTTTCTGAAAGGCTTTTCAACCGCGGTTTATCGCTGAGCAATATAAAGGTCTCTTTCAATAAATACTCCTTCGAATCGGCATCTTTTATCAACAAAGTAGCCTGATTATCAACCAACGACTGCGCGTTTTTGGTCTGATGGTCTTCGGCCACGTTAGGCGATGGAACCAAAACTGATGGTTTCCCCAACAAACATAGTTCTGAAATGGTCCCTGCTCCGGCTCTCGAAATCACCACATCGGCTACTGCGTAGGCCAGATCCATGCGTGATACAAACTCCATAGGATGCAGATTATCAGGACAATTAGTTCCCAAACGTTCCAGCATTTCCTTGAAGTAATAACTACCAGTTTGCCAGATAATCTGAGCTTTCGTATTTTGAATCAGCTTCAGGTTTTCCATCACACTTTCGTTGAGGGTGCGGGCTCCCAGGCTTCCGCCAATAATCAATACCACTGGTTTTTCAGAATCCAGCCTGAAATACGCCAATGCTTCATTCTTGTTTACCACCTTGCCGATCAGATTTTTACGGACAGGATTTCCGGTCAGCACAATCTTATCAGCCGGGAAATAGCGTTCCATGTTGGGATAGGCCACACATATTTTATCCACCTTCGAAGCCAGCAATTTGTTGGTCACCCCTGCATAGGAGTTCTGTTCCTGAAGTACCGCCGGAACGCCGCTCCGAACTGCGGCTTTCAGAACCGGTCCACTGGCAAATCCGCCGACCCCAATGGCGACATCAGGCCCGAAATCAGCAATTATTTTATTTGCCTGGCGCATGCTTTGATATAATTTCAGAAAAAAAGTAACCATTTTGAACGACGGCTTTCGTGGAAAACCCATGACCGGCAGACCAATAATGCGATATCCTGCAGCCGGGACGCGTTCCATTTCCATCTTGCCCAATGCGCCGACAAACAAAATTTCGCTTTCAGGGAAACGGTCCTTCAGCTCATTGGCAATCGAAATAGCCGGGAAAATATGTCCCCCGGTTCCGCCTCCGCTAACTATGACCTTCAGTTTTTTCATATTACAAAGCCTGATCTTCGTTAGGTGAATCAACCACTACGAGAGGCTCAGCTGCCGCCCTATTTTTTTGATTATTTGCACTAACTGCCAGAATGATCCCAAACGATGCCGCCGTAAACAACATTGACGAACCACCCATACTGACCCATGGAAGCGGTTGCCCGGTTACCGGAACTGCCCCGACCGAGACCGCCATATTGATGAATGCCTGAAAGGTCATGAGCAGAACCAAACCGGTCACCATAAATGCTGGAAAAGTGCGGTCACACCGCCGAACGACAATTACCCCACGAAACAGTAATATCAGGTAAAGCAGGGCCAGGAATGCTCCTCCCACGAAACCATATTCTTCAATAAAAATTGCATAAATAAAATCGTTATAACCCGCTTCCATATAGTTACTCACCTCGCTGTTGCCGGGACCTTTGCCAAACATTCCACCTTCAAAAACAGCCAGCCGTGCATATTCGGCCTGGGTTGTACCCGCTGCAGCATTGTTGTCGCCATGAATAAAATCGTCGATACGCCCTTTGACTGTTTGAATTCGTCCCATTTGGCCAATACTGTTTGGGAAGACGGTTGCAGCGCCGTAAATCAGAAACACTGCGACAATTCCGATTCCAACCAGAGATAAAATATATTTGAAAGGCATGCGGGCAATCAGCATCAAAATCATGATGGTGAAAAAGATAAGAGCTGCGGTCGAAAAGTTGCTCATGAAAACCAGAAAGCAGACCACTCCGGAAACTCCGGTAATCCAGTAAAAAGCCATCCGGAGTTCTTCTTCGGTTCGTTGTGCTTTCGATAAAAGCCTCGATGCATACATGATCAGTGAGATCTTGGCCAACTCAGCCGGCTGAAAACTGATGAAGGGCATCGTCAGCGACCGGGAGGTTTCCTTGTTGACATTGCCAGTCAACTTGTATTGGATAATTGCCAGAATCAAGGTCAGGATAGTAATTCCGATCAGAATGGGAGACAACTTAAAATACACTACCACCGGAACAACATTAACTGCAAGAAGCATTATTCCGAAACCTGCCAGAATAAAAACAATCTGACGAACCAGATAGTGCAAGGTGTTCCCGTTTGCTTCACGATAGGCCAGTTTTCCGGTTGCACTGTATACAATTACCAATGAAATCAATGATAAAAATATCAGTATGACCCAGAGTGTCACGTCTCCTTTAAATATTTTTGCCAGCTTTCCTGCCATTTTACAATTCTCTTACCGACTGTTTAAACTGATGACCGCGGTCTTCGTAATTCTCGAACAAATCAAAACTCGCACAAGCAGGCGAAAGCAAAACTGTCTCGCCCTTTTTTGCCAGATAATATGCCGATCGCACAGCATCCATCATCGACTGAGTTTCAACCATTTCGAGTCCAAAATTCCGGAAAGCATCCAGAATTTTTGAATTGTCGATCCCAAGGCAAACAATGGCTTTTACTTTCGCTTTCACCAAATCGTACAATTCCGAATAGTCGTTCCCTTTGTCAATTCCACCAACAATCCAGACAGTTTTCTGGGTCATACTTTCAAGAGCATACCAGGTGGAATTGATGTTGGTTGCTTTTGAATCGTTGATAAACTCGATACCATGAACTTTCAAAAAACGCTCGAGCCGGTGTTCGACACCTTTAAAGTCGGCCATGCTCTCGCGGATTTTTTCGCTCCTGATATTGACTACCATTCCTGAAATACCCGCAGCCATTGAGTTGTAGGTATTATGATTTCCCTGTAAGGCAATATCTAAAATAGACATAGTGAAAATATTTTTTCCCCAGTTAATAATCAGTTTGTGGTCTTTAAATCCGGCACCTTCAGCCGGCGGTTCGCCCAGTGTGAACGGAATACATCGGGCAACCATTTTCCGTTTCAACATCTCCGGTTTAATCACCGGATCATCGGCACAGTAAATGAAAACGTCGCTGGCAGTCTGGTTTTGTGTAATTCTGAATTTTGAATCGATGTAATTCTGCATGTTGTATTCGTACCGATCTAAATGATCGGGGGTGATATTCAGCAAAATGGCTATGTCAGCTTTAAATTCGTACATACCATCGAGCTGGAAACTGCTCAGTTCAATCACGTAATAATCAAAATCCTTTTCGGCCACCTGCCAGGCCATACTTTGTCCAACATTACCAGCCAGTCCTGCGTTCAATCCGGCTTGCTGAAAAATATGATGGATCAGCATTGTGGTCGTGGTTTTTCCATTACTTCCGGTGATGCAAACTTTCTTTGCTGAAGTGTACCTTCCGGCGAACTCGATTTCAGAAATCACCGGAATATGCTTTTCTTTCAGTGCTTTAATGATCGGAGCTTTATCAGGAATGCCCGGGCTTTTGATCACCAAATCAGCCTCAAGTATTCTTACTTCGGAATGTTGGCCTTCTTCAAAATCAAATCCGCGTTGGATCAGTTCAGCTTTGTATTTCTGCTTGATCGCTCCCAGATCGGAAACGAACACGTCGAAACCCTGCTTGCGGGCCAGGATCGCTGCACCAACTCCGCTCTCTGCGGCTCCCAATATGACTGCTATTTTGTTCATTAGCGCATTTTCAAAGTCACTATTGTTAACACTGCCAGAATAATTCCAACAATCCAGAAGCGGGTTACAATTTTTGGTTCTGGAATTCCCTGCTTTTGAAAATGATGGTGGATCGGACTCATCAGGAATATCCTCCGGCCTTCACCGTATTTTCTTCTTGTATATTTGAAATAAGCAACCTGAATAACCACAGAAAGATTTTCGATGACAAAAATTCCGCACAAAATCGGGATCAGGATTTCCTTCCTGATGATAATGGCAAAAACTGCCAGGATACCTCCGAGCGCCAAACTGCCGGTGTCGCCCATGAAAACCTGTGCCGGATACGAATTATACCAGAGAAACCCGACCGTCGCACCAATGAAAGCGGATATGAAAACAGTCAGCTCACCTAAATTCGGGATGTACATGATATTCAGATAATCGGCATAAATGACGTTACCGCTCACATAGGCCAGTATCCCGAGGGTGGCTCCGCTGATGGCCGAAGTTCCGGTCGCCAGCCCGTCAATGCCATCGGTAAGGTTGGCGGCATTCGAAACTGCTGTGATAATCAGTATGATGGCCAGTGCATATACCACCCAACGCCAGGTTTTTGCACTTTTCCCCATAAAAGCCACGAGCAAACCATAATTAAACTCGTGATTCTTCATGAACGGGATTGTGGTCCGTGTCGATTTAACCGGTTTGGTAACATGCTGCAAACGTTTCTGGCCGGTAATACTGTCAGTTATCATTTCTTTCACAAACATTCCGTTGGCATCTACCACCCTTTGGCGAACCACCACTTCATCCGAAAAATACAAAGTCGCTGCAACAATGACCCCCAACGAAACCTGACCTAAAATCTTAAACTTTCCGGCCAGACCTTTTTTATCTTTCAGGAAAACTTTGATATAATCGTCGGCAAATCCGATAAGTCCAAGCCAAATGGTGGTTGTCAGCATCAGCAGGATGTAAATATTGTCGAGACGGGCTAATAAAATAGTAGGAATAATGATAGAAGCCAAAATAATAAGACCGCCCATCGTTGGAGTTCCTTTTTTCTGCATTTGCCCTTCAAGCCCTAAATCGCGAACCTCTTCTCCAATTTGTTTTCTTTGCAAAAAGCGGATCAGGCTTTTCCCAAATCCGATGGTTATGAGCAACGACAGGATGATTGCCGCACCCGAACGGAAAGAGATGTACTGAAACATTCCCAGTCCCGGAATGTCCCAATCTTTTAAAAGATGATACAAATAGTATAACATAGCATCCAGTTTTAATTATTCCCGAACAGTTCGTTGATCACTTCCTTGTCGTCAAAATGATATTTCACTCCTTTTATTTCCTGATAATCTTCATGTCCTTTCCCTGCAATCAGTATGATATCCCCCGGTTTGGCCAGCATGCAGGCAGTTTTGATGGCTTCACGCCGATTCACGATCGACAAAACCTTGTGCTTTTGATGAGCTTCGATTCCGGCTTCCATGTCGGCCAGAATTTGCTCCGGTTCTTCCGAACGCGGATTATCCGAAGTCAAAATCACTTTATCGCTTTGTTTCGCAGCTTCGAAGGCCATCTCCGGACGTTTCGATTTGTCACGGTCACCACCAGCTCCAACTACGGTGATAATTTGTTCGTTACCGGTTCTGATTTCTGTAATTCCTGAAAGCACATTCTGAATGGCATCGGGTGTGTGGGCGTAATCGACCACTGCATATTTTCCCTCCGGAGAACGGATGATTTCGAAACGGCCTGAAACCGGGCGCAGTTCACTCAAAATCCGGAGAATATCTTCTTCTTCCACTCCCAGCAGAATGCTTGCACCCATCACAGCCATCAGGTTACTGGCATTGAAAACCCCTGTAAAATGAGTCCAGACCTCGTGCCCGCCGATATTCAGGAGCATTCCGTCGAAATGTTTTTCGATTACCTTGCAATGGAAATTGGCCAGCGAGCGCAGCGAATAGGTCTGTTTCGAAGCTTTGGTATTCTGAAGCATTACCATTCCGTTTTTATCATCGGCATTGATCAGCGCAAAAGCTGATTGAGATAATTGGTCGAAAAATTTCTTTTTGGCTTTCAGGTATTCGGCAAAAGTGAGGTGGTAATCCAGATGGTCGTGGGTGAGGTTGGTAAAAATACCACCGTCGAACTCAATTCCACTCGTCCGGTCCTGATCAAGTGCATGAGAACTGACTTCCATGAAGCAATACTGGCATCCGGCTTCGACCATTTTAGCCATTAGTTCCTGAATTTGCAAGGCATCCGGAGTAGTATGCGTAGCAGGAAAATCTTCTTTCCCGACATAATATTTGATAGTCGAAATCAAGCCGACCTGATATCCAAGCAGAGTAAAAGTCTTATAAAGCAGTGATGCAATGGTGGTTTTACCGTTGGTTCCGGTTACGCCAACCACTTTCAGGTTCGCCGATGGAAAATCGTAAAAAGCCGCGGCCATCTTACCCAAATTGACCTGCGTACCGGCCATTTTTACCAGAACCACTCCGGAAGGAATATTTTCTGGGACAAGTTCGCAAACCACAGCAACAGCGCCCATTTCAACGGCCTTTAAAATATATTGGTGCCCATCGACATGCGAACCTTTCACCGCCACAAACAAATCGCCGGGTTTCACGTTCCGCGAATCAAATTGAATACCTGAAACCAAAACCGATAAATTGCCTTCCGTTCCGTGTATTTCCAAACCAGCTATCAGCTCTCGCAGGGTTTTCATTGTTGTGGTTTTTTAATTGGGTTCATGGTTGTAGCTGCTGCTTTGATCTTCTTATCCATTGCTTTTTTGGCCGCAATCTTTGCTTTCCATCGGTCGATGGCAGCCTGATTCGGTTTTGGCTTAACTACGGGTTTTTTAACTGCTTTCGTTTTCGATGGCGATTTCTGATCTACTTTTGGCGCTTTTGGCGGTATGCTTGTTTTTGGCTCAGGTTTTGGTTTTTCCAAAGGTATGGCCGACAGGATTGGTCCCTGGATGGAATCTCTTTTTCCGAGACTGTCTTTTTTCATGAGTTGAAGTTCATCGAAACCCAAATCAAGGCTGACAGTCTCTCCTTTTGCACAGATCATTCCCGAACTTGGCGATTGTCTGAAAACACGTCCAAATCCAGTGGTTTTTGTTTGAAATCCGTTTTTTTCCAGCAGATAAACAGCATCTCCTGCTCCCATTCCAACCACATCGGGCAGAGTACCTGGAATGTCATTCACCCCTTTGATGTAAACGGTAGTCGTATCATATGCAATGGCAACATGGTCGGCGGTCATATTTTCCATGATCGTTTTAAATCCCAGATCCCTTGAAAACAGCATCACATCTTCTTTCAGACCAGGTTTTACCAGGGGCACTTCATTGTGCTTCGGAATTGAATCGGGCGCTGGATCGAGATAGGAAGCATATACTTTGTCGGCAATTCCCTTAAATACCGGACCAGCCACAGAACCTCCGTAATATGCTCCTTTGGGGCCGACTATAACTACAATGATACTGTATTTCGGATCGTCAGCCGGAAAGTAGCCGCAAAACGAAGCCTGGTATTTTTTTGTTCCACCTACCCCATATCCTTTGTTTTCATCGGCAATTACTGCGGTGCCGGTTTTCCCAGCCAGTGTATAATATTTGTTCTTCAGCGATTTTCCCGTACCTCTTATAACGACACCTTTGAGCATATTCTGGGCTTTCCCCAGGGTGGATTTTGAACAAATCGACGGATTGACTACTTCTGTTCTAAACTTCCGGATTGGAATACCGTTTTCCCTGATTTCTTCAATGAATTTTGGTTTCACCATCACCCCATTGTTTGCCACAGCATTGTAAAAAGTGAGTGTTTGGATAGGCGCAATTTTTATTTCGTAACCATGGGCAATCCAGGCCAGCGAAGGTCCCCACCAGTCGGGATCGGTTGGATATTTGATCCGGGGTTCTGCCTCGCCTAGGAATCCGAGTCCCAGTTGCTTGTTCAAGCCGAAACTATAGAGGCGGTCAATGAATTCTCTCTCTTTGCCCTCATAATATTTGACAATGATTTTTGCCGTACCGATATTGGAAGAGAGTTCAAAAGTTCTTTTCAAAGTGATCAGACCGTGACCGCCATGATCGTAATCGCTGTCTTTCATCTTCTGTCCCTTGTATTCCCACAAACCACGACCGGTGTCGACCATATCGGATGTATCGGCATAACCCGCGTCCATGGCAGCAATCAGCGACATCAGCTTAAAAGTTGAACCCGGCTCACTGCACCCGGCGTGACCAAAAGCAAAATTGTACGTTTCGCCATAAG
Organism: Prolixibacteraceae bacterium; assembly: GCA_025355875.1. GTDB lineage: Bacteria > Bacteroidota > Bacteroidia > Bacteroidales > Prolixibacteraceae > Aquipluma. Next base: position 25,891 of record JANXYV010000212.1, read on the forward strand.
TTCCGTCTTTCTTGAGACCCATGTTGGCCACGGCTTTGATGTTGCCGGTTTTCACTTCCATCACAATGGCAGTGCCCCATTCAGCCTGGCTGGTTTCCATTTGTTTGCCCAGGGCAGTTTGGGCATAATCCTGAAGGTTGACATTGAGCGTGGTAACTACATCTTTTCCTTCCTGAGGTTCGACCAATGGAGTATTGATCCAGCTCCCGGAGAAATTGCGTTTGAGAGCCAGTCCATTCACACCGGCCAGATAATTTTCTGACAAACCTTCGACTCCGGTATATCCAACATTTCCATGCACTCCGCCAAATACACCTTTATTGAGAACACCAATGGTCCGGCTGGCCAGATCGCCATGAGGCAAAATGCGCCTGTTTTCGGTCACAGCAATCAAACCCGATCCGAAACGACTGCGGTGCATTGATTTTAATTGTCTGAATTCCTGGTATTTATTATGGTCGATTTGTTCCGGATTAATCAAAAACCACCGGTTCTTTTTATCGAACGCTGTGGTCAGCCGGCTGCGGAATTCGCTGGCCGGGAAACCAAAAAATGCGGACATTTCAGCAATCATCGATTCCGAATCCTTCGAAAATATTTCCTGAATCCTGGGGGCAAGCATGTCGAGCCTCAACTCGTAATAGGGCACCGAGGTAGACAAAACGCTTCCGTCGTCGGCACAAATATTCCCGCGTTTGGCCCAGATTTCGGTGGTATTGCTCTTCAGGTCTTTGGCAATGGCTTGCCATTTCTCGGTATCCACATTCTGAATCAGGAGAATCCGGCCAATAATAACAAGTCCGAACAAGGCAATCGCAAAATAGACGACCCCAAATCGTAAGGTTATGGCTTTCCTGATTTCCATTATTTTTTCTCCAGTTTTTTTACTTTGATTCGTTTGGCAGGCTCAGTGGGTTCAATCAGATCTATTTTCCGTTCAACTACCCTCCGTGTAACTTCGGAAGGCCGGTTGATATACATGAGCTGCGTTTCGTGAATAACAGATTCTGTCTTATATTCCTTGAGTGAATCACGCACTGCTTCCATTTTCCGGATTGTTTTTTCGGTCCAGTACCGGTTCGTGATCAGGCCAATGCCCAGAAATGCCAGAAAAAACACAAAAGGCAACTGTTTGGTCACCTGCTCGCTGGCCAAAATGGTTCCTCCCAAGACATTCTTGAAGTTCCTTGCCGAAAACCTCTTGTTTTTCTTTTCCTTTTGCTCTGTCATGCGTTCTTTTCTGCAATTCGTAGTTTGCCACTTCGTGCCCGTGGATTCAACTCAATTTCCTCATCGGTCGGAACAATCACCTTGCGGTTGATGGCCACCAGAGGCGACTCCACATTTCCAAAAAAATCCTTTTCCTGTTTTCCTGAAAAATCGCCTGAACGAATAAAATTCTTGACCATCCGGTCTTCGAGCGAATGATAGGTGATGACCACCAACCTTCCTCCCGGCTTCAGGATTTCGATGCTTTGTTCCAAAAATTCGTGCAAGACATCCATTTCCTTATTTGTTTCGATGCGCAAAGCCTGAAAAACTTTGGCCAGATATTTTGATTCCTGAAGTCGTGGCACGCAAGGTGAAATGGCTTCGCGAAATTGCCCGATCGTTTTGACCGGTTTAATATGCCGCGCTGCAACAAGTTGTTTTGCCAGTCTTCCGGCATTATCGATCTCTCCAAATTCGCGGAACATGGTACGAAGCTGATCTTCGGAAAAAGTGTTTACCAGATCTGCCGCAGTTTGAGCTGAGTCGCGGTTCATGCGCATATCCAGATCTCCATCGAACCGGAAAGAAAAGCCGCGTTCTGCCACATCAAAGTCATGCGATGAAACCCCAAGGTCGGCCAGAATACCATCGACCTGCTCCACTCCATAAAATTTCAGAAAGTTGCGTATGTATTTGAAATTGTGCCGGATAAAAAAAAAGCGATCGTCATGAATGACATTCGCTGCGGCATCTTCGTCCTGATCGAAGGCAAAGAGGCGACCCGATTTTAAGCAGCTGAAAATTTCGCGTGAATGGCCACCGCCACCAAAAGTAGCGTCAACATAATCGCCATTCGCCTTAATTTCCAGTCCGTTGACACTTTCGTTCAATAAAACCGGGATGTGATATTCTCTTTCCACTTTTAGTTTTCTTCATTACCTACAATTCGGGCAAAAGTGCTTTCATAATCTTCACACGACAGGATATACTGGTCGTATCCGGTGGCATCCCAAAGCCTGATCCGGTCGCCCTGTCCGGTAAACACGACCTCTTTGGTGATTCCCACCCTTTCCAAAAAATTGTTTGGGATGTTCATCCGGCAACTATCCGGAACCTGAATAATCTTAAAATTCCGGTAGAATACATCGAGCACCCTGCTGTGCTGCTTGTTGTCGCGGTTCAGTTTTGATCTGATCTGGCTGATGCGTTCTTCCCACTGAGCCATGGGGTAAATATTCAGACACTTCTCATACGGATCTATCTCGACAGCCAATTGGCCACCGGGTATACTGCCGCCCATTTCGTTTTTGTAATCTGCCGGCAGCACAACCCTGCCCTTTTCATCAAAGGTCGCATCTTTTTGTGCCGAGAAGTTCATCTTTTCAAAAGTCTAAATTTCAATTCCAAAAATACTAAAAATCAAACAAAGTCAGTCACTATATTCCACTTTATACCACAATAAGGCACAAAATAAACGATTCATTTGTTAATAAATTGTTCAAAACATGTGAATAAACACAAAATACACAAGACATCTATCTGAATTTCATTCTATTGAAGATATTCATAAAGCATGAATATTTCGTTGATAAAACCTTTGATCGTCTTTTTTTCAACTCATATTCTTAAGGGATGCACCAATGGGTTTGTTGCATTTATTTTATATTTTCGGCATCAATTTAAAGCCATCCATGAGTACCGAAAATCAACAAACTGTTGAACTAATTAACGTCAGGGAAATGTTTCGAAAGAAGAATCCGAAGCTTGCCAAAAGGATTCCCGGATTTGTATACCGGTACATCACCCGGATCATGCATATCGACGAAATCAATGAAATCCTGATCAATCACGGAAACGAGCGGGGAATTGAATTCGCCCGAAGCATGGTGAAACACTTTAACGTTCATGAAACGATTAACGGGGCCAGAAATATTCCTGCATCAGGACGCTTTATTTTTGCCTCCAACCATCCTCTTGGAGGTTTCGATGCTCTTCTGATGCTTTGCAATATCGACCGGATTTTGGGAGAAACTATTACGCTGGTCAACGACGTGCTGATGAATATTCCACAGCTGGCACCTATTTTCGTGCCACTGAACAAACATGGCGGCCACAGTAAAGAGGTGATCCATCAGATTCACGAAGCCTATTCATCCGACAAACAAATACTCATTTTTCCATCCGGTTTCGCATCGCGTATGATTAAAGGAAAAGTTCAGGATTTTGAATGGAAGAAGCATTTTATCGCCAAATCGATCGAGTACCAGCGTGATGTGATCCCGGTGCATGTCAGCGGACGAAATTCCAACTTTTTTTACCGGCTGGCCAATTTCCGGACTTTTTTCAGGATTAAATGGAACCTCGAAATGTTTTATCTGGCCGATGAAACCTTCAGTCATAAAAACCAAAAATTTACTATCACGTTTGGCAAGCCTATTCCATATTCTGATTTCGATAAAAGCAAAACTTTGGACCAATGGGCCAATGAAGTAAAAGACCTGGTGTACACGTTACCAAATCTCTCAGATGGCCAATATAAAACCTTCTGAAATCCCAATTCTGATGTATTTTTTTTAGTTTTGTATCCGATTAAATCAGATCAAAAGTATGAAGGACATAATTGCACCTGTGCCAAAAGCGGCTTTGCTGGCTGAATTGACACCGGAAAAATTATTGAGGAAGACGAATAAAGGGGATAATGAAATCTATGTGATTACTTTTCAGGATTCACCCAATGTAATGAGAGAAATCGGGAGAGTACGCGAGATTACCTTCCGCGATGCTGGTGGTGGAATGGGTGATGAAGTCGACATTGATGAATACGATACCTGTGATCAACCTTATAAACAACTCATTGTCTGGGATCCGCAAGCCCTGGAAATCATCGGAGGTTACCGGTATATTCTGTGCGACAATCTTCCGGTTGATGAAAACGGGATCGTTCAACTGGCAACGACTCATCTGTTCCGTTTCTCCGAAAAATTCATTAAAGAATATCTGCCTTTTACCCTGGAATTGGGGCGTTCGTTTGTTCAGCCACATTACCAATCGAGCAAAGCCGGAGCCAAAGCACTTTTTGCCCTCGACAATTTATGGGATGGTTTGGGCGCACTGATTGTGGATCACCCTGAAATTAAATATTTCTTCGGAAAAGTGACCATGTACACCCACTATCAGCTGAAAGCACGTAACCTGATTATGTACTTTTTCATGAAGTACTTTAAAGATAACGAGGACCTGGTTACCCCGATACACCCTTTGGATTTGGGAATTGACATGAATGAAATGGAAAAAGTTTTTAATGGAGGCTCATACAAAGAAGATTACAAAATCCTGTCGCAAAAAGTGCGCGAATTTGGTGAAAATATTCCGCCTTTGATTAACTCGTATATGAACCTGAGCCCATCGATGAAAACTTTTGGAACCGTAATCAACGATCATTTCGGAAATGTGGAAGAAACCGGAATTATTCTGACCATTTCGGATATCTATGCCGCTAAAACTGACCGGCATATCGAAACTTACGTGCGCACCAAAGAAACCAAAGACTGGCCTTTGCCAGAATAACCCAACGATGACCTATTATCACGAACACGAAAAATTCCACGTTGCTGTCGATTGTATTATTTTTGGATACGACGAAGAAGGCCGCGAACTAAAAGTGTTGCTTCTGAAACGGAATTTTCAACCTGCAAAAGGGGAGTGGTCGCTGATGGGCGGATTCCTGAAAAATAACGAGGCCGTTGACGATGCGGCCAAACGTATCCTGAACCAGTTAACAGGCCTTTCGGACGTGTACATGGAACAGCTTTACACGTTTGGCGAAATTGACCGTGACCCGGGCGCACGCATCATTTCAGTGGCTTATTTCGCACTCATTAAAATCAATGCGTCCGACCTTGAACTGGTAAAAAACCACGGAGCAACCTGGATTCCGATTTCGGCCATGCCAAAGCTGATTTTCGACCATTCGGCAATGATTGAACGGGCCTTGAAAAAACTGCAAATCAGGGCAAGAACACAACCGATTGGATTCGAATTGCTACCGGATAAATTTACAATCCCCCAGCTTCAGGGCTTGTACGAAGCCATATACAATAAATTGCTCGACAAGCGCAATTTCCGACGAAAACTACTTTCTATGGATTTAATTGAAAAACAGGAAGAGAAAGAAAAAGAGTCCTCGCGCAAAGGTGCCTGGTATTATCGGTTTGATGCGAATAAATACGAGGATTTGCTGAAAAAGGGATTCAACTTTGAGTTGTAGAAAGATGCCGGATTATAGATTTTAGACATCCGATTAAACGATTATTCAAGAAGTGCTGCACCCAAGGGAAAATCTATTTTGTTAAGATTGGTGATTCAGGTTCCCGAATCTTATCAACACTGATTTTTGAGTCGGTATAAAAATCTCGGCAATTGTCCAGCAAAACTTCGCTCATTCCCGGATTTGACGGTGACGCAGATGCCTTCACATTGGTCAATCGCAATCCGTTTACGCCTACTGCTTCGAATGCGTGGGTATAGTGCTTTTTATCGATGTTTTTATCCCATGAAACAACCACCTGATTGAAGAAAACCTGGTCGGCATTTTCGATGTAAACTGCCGGAATGTTTCGGGCAAAAAGTTCTTTCCCGGGCACAATGGTCGGACGAAGATCAAGATTTCCTCCGCAAGATTCCTCCAGTTTGCTTTTCACAAACTCCATCTGCAAATTGGTGAAAAATATGTTTTGAAGCCGGGTTTCGTCCGAAGCATAAAGATTGATGCAGTTTTCACTGCGACAAGTGATGTTGGTAAAGTTAATGTTTTTGATGATCCCAATATGCGGACTGTTAGGCACGCCCCGGATAGCCGTGATTTTGATCGGATCGCCCTGACCCCACCAATCTCCGGTGTGCAGGCGGGTTTCGATGCGTATGTTGTTGAAATTCACATTTTGAACAGAGCCCGAATCGCCAATACTGATATTAATTCCACGATTCGAATCATAAATTACGATGTTGCTGAAGCTATAGTCCGACATGTGGTTCTGGTCCCAGCCGCCAATACGGATACCGCTTGAACGCGAACGGAGAATACAGTTATTTACATTGATATTTTTCGAAGGTTTCAAAATGTCTTTGAAACCCGGATCACCAAAATGGTGAGCATATCCGGCTAAAACGATGGCATCGTCTCCGCAGGAAAAGTTACAGTTTGCGATGGTTACATTACTCGTCGAGATCACATCCAGACCATCACTGTTTGGGATAAGCAGATTGTTATCAATGCGAAGTCCATCGACCAGAACATCGTCGCAATGTACAATCAGGAAAGTCCAATAGGGTGCATCAATCACAGTAAAGTCTTTTAAAGACAGTCTGGTACATTCACTGAAGATGATCATTTGATGATACCGGTCTTTGGGGTAGAGCGGTCCGTCTCCAATTCCGGATTTCAATTTACGAAAACCGTCCTTTTGTCGGGTAAGCTGTTTATTGCCAATGACTTTTGCGCTGTCGGCATGCATCATTTTCATTCCCTGGCCGAAAATAGTACCGAAACCGGTAATCGACAAGTTATGCGCCTTTTCGGTGTAAAATACTCCGGCGGGCTGCTCATTATGTTTCTGGTATTGGGTTAGATCAGTGGTGGCAATCAGAGTTGCGCCGGTTTCCATATGGAAATCCACGTTTGATTTCAGGTTGATGGTGCCCACAAGGAACTCTCCTTTTGGAACAACCACCATTCCTCCTCCGCTGGCAGCACAGGCGTCAATCGCTTTTTGAATGGAAGCAGTAGTCAAAGTTTTGCCATCGGCAGTTGCTCCGAAATCAAGAACGCTAAAGACATCCGATTTCGCGTAACAACTAAATAAAGAGAGAATTAACGAGAGAACCAATATACTTTTCTTCATGATATCTGTGGTTTTATTGGTTGAATGTTGCGATCAGAATAGAAACTAATTAGGCACAAGTTGCATCTCTTCCATCAGAACAAATCTACAAATTTTGCCAAACAGATGATCTGAAAAAGAAAGAAGGATTTCATCTTTTTCACTAAAGATAAGATCCTTCTTTATATTTCTGCCATCTACAAGTTCAGGCAACTGATCTGATCAAGGCCATGATGCCTGAGTAGCGAAGCGTATCGAAGGCAACCCGGAACTAATAAGCCCTTCCGTTTTTCCCTTCCACGTAGTTGATAAATGAAGTATTTACCACTTTGTTTCCGCCAGGAGTTGGGTAATTGCCGGTAAAATACCAGTCGCCAGTATCATTGGGGCAAGCCTGATGCAGGTTTTCTATGGTTTGGTAGATAATTTCAACTTCAGCATTACAATCCTCGGGTTTCAGTAATTCAGCAATTTTTGCCGACACTTCTTCCGCTTTGAATGGTTTGTAAATCTCCTTCACATAATTGACAATCTCTTCCTTCGGAAGGAATTCCTGCTCTTTGCATTTTGCATAAACCTCATCAATCACATGTTGTTGATTCGTTTCTTTCAATAAGTCAATTGTGGCGGTGAATGCAATGAATTTATCCAGAACGGCCATATCAATTCCGTAACAATCCGGATAACGAATCTGAGGCGCCGACGAAACTACAATGATTTTCTTTGGATTCAGCCGGTCCAGTATTTTCAGGATACTTTTTTTGAGGGTCGTTCCACGAACAATCGAATCGTCTATAATCACCAGAGTATCAATATTGTTGCGGATAATTCCGTAGGTAACGTCGTAAACATGTGCAACCAGGTCATCACGGCTGGCATCATCAGCAATGAATGTTCGCAGTTTTACATCTTTGATGGCCAGTTTTTCGACCCTCGGTTCAACCGACAAAACGGTTTCCATTTCTTCGTTGGTAATACTTCCGTTCCGTTCTTTCAACTGCTTAATTTTCCAGTCGACACAATATTGCCGAACCCCCTGAACCAAACCATAAAAGGCGGTTTCAGCCGTGTTCGGGATAAACGAAAACACGGTATCTTCGATGTTGTAGTCGATGGATTTCAGGATGGCGGGAGAAAGCAGACGACCCAGCTTTTTACGTTCCTGATAGATATCCTTGTCGCTTCCGCGTGAGAAATAAATCCGCTCGAAGGAGCACGACCGGCGTGAATGTGGCACCCGGATCATTTTATTGGAAACCGATCCGTCTTTCTTGACAATCAGCGCCTCGCCGGGTTTTATTTCACTGACTGCATCAGCTTTTACGTTCATGACTGTTTGAATCACCGGACGTTCCGAAGCAACTACCACAATTTCGTCGTCGTAATAGTAAAATGCCGGACGAATCCCCCAGGGATCGCGCATCACAAAAGCATCGCCATGCCCGAACATCCCGGCAATGGCATACCCTCCATCCCAGTCTTTGCTGGCATTCTCCAACACTTTCTGAACATCCAGGTTTTTTTCGATCAGTGGAGAAATTTCACGGTTCGAAAATCCTTCATTTTTATAATTCCTGAAATGCAGCTGATTTTCTTCATCCAGAAAATGTCCCACTTTTTCGAGAACCGTGACTGTATCGGTATAGGCTTTCGGGTGTTGCCCCAGTGCGATCAGCTTCCGGAAGAGTTCGTCGGTATTGGTCAGGTTGAAATTTCCGGCCAGGACCAATGTGCGCGATTTCCAGTTATTCTGGCGCATCACCGGATGCACAAATTCGATGCTGTTCCGCCCGAAAGTTCCGTAACGCAAATGTCCCAGGTAAACTTCGCCCGCGAAAGGTACATTTTGATAGATCCAGCGAACATCAGCGCCTTTCGGTTTATTCTTTTCGGCTTTTTTGATGCCTTTTGCAACCTTATCGAAGATGTTTTTGATTGGATTTGGCTCGATCGACCTGTGGCGGTTTATGTATTCCTGACCAGGATCCAGTTCCATTTTCACATTCACAATCCCGGCGCCATCCTGCCCGCGGTTGTGCTGCTTTTCCATGAGCAGGTAAAGCTTATTCAGGCCATATTGCCAGGTTCCGTATTTTTCCTTGTAAAATTCAAGCGGCTTGCGCAACCTTATCAATGCTATCCCACACTCGTGTTTAATCAATTCGCTCATTGTTCTTCGGTTTGTTTAACTCTCTCGGTATATAATTCAGGAAATCGGATTAAATCTTTTACGATGAAGGCATTCGGGTATTTCGAAACGATGAATGCCTTTGTTTTCAAGGCTTCACTCTTGTTGCGGAAATCGCCGACACGAACCTTAAAATTGGGGGTCTGAAACAGCAAATAGCTGGGAATATCTGGAAAAATCAGATTGAATTCATTTTTGACCTTTTCGGCATGTTCGCGCGCTTTACTGTCGGAATTAAAATAGATTTCCAGGCGAAATCCTTCGAAACCCTTCTTTCTCTGATTGATCTGAGAATGCCGCACCAGTATATCGGTAATCCGAGGGTCTTGCCTGATCTGCAGTTTCCCAAGGAATTCCTCCATTTTTGCCGTTTGAACCGAAATTCCAGAGTTCAGCCCGAGTGTGTCCGACTGGGCAAACCCCAATGAATTCCAGAGTAAAAAACAGAAGATGAAACTACACAAATACCTCATGCGATCAGTTTTTGAGTTTGCAAATATAGGATTTTAATGGCACATCTTTCAAATTGAAACGGATTCAGTTTTCAGATTCCGATGTGAAAATTACGCTAAAGAGGTTGATTTGCAACCCATCAGGCTTGATTTTGAAACGGCTTCCAACGATTGGTTGCGGTTCAGAAAAAACATTTCTTTTCTGAATGTTAATTTTTTGCCTGCTTTTCAGGTTCTCTGCTGATTCATTTTCAGGCACTATGTCAAGGCTCTTGCGTATTCCTGAAAAAAAGTGAAATTTGCATACCCGAAAAACCCATTTCATTTTGACAACCTGCATTTTAAAACCCAAAACAACAAATTTATGAGCCAGTTAATCGACGATTTCAACAATTACCGGACGAAAATGAACGAAAAAATCATGGCGTCCGACAACAAAGTCATGAAACGCATTTACAGTGTCGATACACTGACCTACCAGGATGGAGCACTCAGCACCAAAACCAAGGAAATGCTGGGTCTGGTATCGTCGATGGTTTTGCGTTGTGACGATTGCGTAAAATACCACCTTGGCAAATGCTATGAATTGGGACTGACCACTGATGAAGTTTTCGAAATATTTTCGGTAGCGAATCTGGTTGGCGGAACCATCGTGATTCCGCACACCCGAAGGGCTGTCGAATACTGGGAAGAATTGAACAATCAATAACAACCAATCTCATGATCATCCGACAGGCACAACCTTCCGATTCGGCCAGTATTGTGGAATTTCAACTGGCAATGGCCATGGAAACCGAACAACTGCAACTCGACGAACCAACCGTAATTAAAGGCGTTTCGGCTATTTTTTCTGACCCTTCCAAAGGCATTTACTATGTGGCTGAAACTAATGGGAAAGTCGTTGGTTCGCTGCTCACCACCTTCGAATGGAGCGACTGGCGAAATGGAACGGTACTTTGGATTCAGTCGGTTTATGTCCGGCCCGAATTTCGCAAACGAAGTATTTTTAGTCGCTTGTACAAACACATTCAGGAGTTGGTTGTTTCTAATCCTGACTTGCGGGGAATTCGACTGTATGCCGACAAAACCAATATTTCGGCGCATGGTGTGTATGAGCATTTGGGCATGACTGCAGAGCATTATCAAATGTTTGAATGGATGAAGTCGTAAAAGGCAAAAGTAAAAACCGTTGCTGAACTCACCGAAGGCCAGTCCTTCAGTAATTCAGACCTTCAATCTTTTAAAGACATGATCAAAAAACCCATTTCGCCGGAAATTCGCCAGCAATTGATCTTCGCCCAGCGAGAAGAAATTACGGAGTACCATATTTATAACAGGCTGGCTGATCAAACACGCGACCCGGAAAACCAGAAGGTATTGCGACAAATTGCCAATGACGAATTGAAACATTATAAAATGTGGGCGGCTTACACAAACAAGGAAGTTTCGCCCAGTCATTGGGAGGTCCGAAAGTATTACTGGATATCCAAAGTTCTAGGGCTGACTTTTGGACTGAAACTGATGGAAAAGGGCGAAGAGAAAGCCCAGATCAATTATGCTCTGATTTCAACTGAGGTTCCTGAAGCACTATCGGTAGCTGAAGATGAAAACCATCATGAAAAGGAATTGATCGGGCTGATTCAGGAAGAGCACCTTAAATATATGGGTTCGATCGTTTTGGGCCTGAACGATGCCCTGGTAGAAATTCTGGGAACGCTGGCGGGTTTGACTTTTGCCCTTCAGAACACAAAACTGGTGGGTTTGGTCGGAATAATTACCGGAATAGCTGGCGCATTGTCGATGTCATCATCCGAATATCTGTCAAATAAAGCCGACGGGAATCACGAGCAGGCGATAAAATCTTCCATTTTTACTGGTATTGCCTACATTATTGCGGTGGTGTTCCTGATTGCGCCTTACCTGATTTTCAAATCGCCGTTCATCGCGTTGATAGTAGCTTTGATCAACTCAGTCATCATTGTTTTCCTGTTTACCTATTACCTGTCAGTAGCCAGCGATCAACCATTCCGGAAGCGATTCACCGAGATGGTGGTCTTGAGCACAACGGTCAGTCTCATTTCCTTCGGATTAGGTTATTTGGTGAGAGTAATGTTCGGGATTGATCTATAGATGCCCCCTTCCTGTTCCCCCAAAATGGGGGAAAGCCTTGGAAGAAGAAGATTCGGAACACTAATTTTCAAAGAAAAAATTAAAATGACTGAAACAATAAAACTTCCGAAATCCAATAATTCATCCGCCTCCTTCGGAGCGGTTCGGGGGGGCTTCAATTCTATTTCCAAGCTCATTCAGCAGGGCGAGCACCAGCAACAGGATTTTAAATTCTGCATCAGCGACTCACGTAAAATTGCCCGCACCCTCGTGGCTTTTGCCAATACCGACGGCGGACGTTTGCTGGTGGGAGTGAAAGATAATGGCCGCATTGCCGGGGTTCGGTCCGATGAAGAATACTATATGGTTGAATCTGCCGCCAAAATGTATTCGAATCCTCCGATTGAATTTTCAACTCAACAACATTTTGTAGAAGGCAAAACAGTTCTGGAAGTCAATGTGGAACCAAGTATTGAAAAGCCTCATTTTGCGCGCAGCGAAGAAGGAAAATGGTGGGCTTATTTCAGGAAAGACGACGAAAACCGGTTGGCCAGTAAAATCATGATTGAAGTTTGGAAACGGCAAAAAAGTACGGAGGGTATCCTGATCAACTATACCGATGCCGAAAAATGTCTGCTCGATTATCTGGAAGTCAATGAAAGGATTTCGGTCAGCAAATTTGCACGAATTGCCCATGTCAGTTATCAAAAGGCAGAACAGATTATCATCAACTTCAGGACATTAAATATTCTGAAGGATTGTGTTGGCGATACCCGGATTGATTACGGAATCAATGAAAACTTTGACCGGAAAGAATGGGAATCCAAAACAAGACCGGAAAGATGATTGATATTGCACCGGCAGGCAATTATTAACATTTTTGAAATCAGTAAAAGACCAATTTCGACTATTTTTACCTTTTAAGAGAAAATCAGTTTCTTTCAATTGAAACTATGAAAATTAAAAACGAAAATTAAGTTTACCATGAACATAAAATCTATCCTCTTTCTTCTCCTGTTGATTGGTTATCAGCAGCTTTACAGCCAGGAAAACTACAAAACAGTTTCAACAGTAGACTCGACAAAGGTTTATACTGGAGGATCAGCCTATAAAGTCAAAACCTTCGCTCAGAAGTTTAAATCCGAAAAACCCAAAAATGTGATCATGATGATCGGCGACGGAATGGGAGTTGCGCAGGTTTATGCCGGACTGACAGCTAATCATGGCCATCTTTTTCTCGATAACTTCAAATGTATTGGTTTTTCGAAAACCCAATCTTCCGACAATTATATTACCGATTCGGCTGCGGGAGGTACCGCACTTTCGGCAGGTCAGAAAACCTACAATGGCGCAATTGCAGTAAATACCGACACTGTTCCTATTAAAACGATTCTGGAAATGGCGGAAGAAAAAGGTTTGGCAACCGGACTGGTTGCAACCTCGTCGATTACCCATGCCACACCAGCTGCTTACATTGCCCATCAGGGTGGCCGAGAAAGTTATGAAAACATTGCAGCCGACTTCCTTAAATCAGATATTGACGTATTTATTGGCGGAGGCTACAAGCATTTTACCGAGCGTGCTGATAAACGAGATCTGACCAAAGACCTTCAGGCAAAAGGTTATCAGGTATTGCGCAATATGGACGATATTTATAAAGTAAAAAGTGGCAGACTGGCTGGCTTAACTGCCCTTGAGCACAACGAACCGGTTCCAAAACGTAAAATGAGTCTGCCACGCTCGACAGAAACCGCTCTGAATATTCTCGGTCAAAATAAAAAGGGATTTTTCATCATGATTGAAGGTTCTCAAATCGACTGGGGTGGCCATCAAAACAATACCGGATATATTGTCCGCGAAATGCTCGATTTTGATCAGGCGATTGGCGAAGCGCTGCAGTTTGCCGCAAAAGACGGGGAAACACTCATTATTGTTACCGCTGACCACGAAACCGGAGGTTTGGCGCTGACTGGTGGCGACATGAAAACCGGCATGGTAAAAGGAGCCTTTTCGACCAATGACCATACCGGAGTGATGGTTCCTGTTTTCTCCTATGGCCCTGGTGCTGAAAATTTTACCGGCATCATGGAAAATACGGATATCGCAAAAAGGATCATCGACTTGCTGGGCCTTTAAGTCCCGCACTGACGCATTATTGAAAAAATCAGGATAGAAGGCTTTCATTTTATCCTTTGTTTTTTACTTTTAGCGTTTCAAACATTGCCAATTGAAAGATCATGTTGAATAATTCGCTGGAAGTTCTTGATCATGTCCGCCTTAATTTTTCATCTTCAGGATTAATATTTCTGAATATCGCACTCTCATTTGTCATGTTTGGCATTGCCCTTGAAATTCAGGTAGAAAATTTCGAAGCGATCATCCGAAAACCAAAGCCAGCCATTGTAGGATATATCAGCCAGACGTTTTTGTTACCTGCTTTTACCTTCCTTCTGGTCCTTTTGCTGAACCCTACTCCTACTGTCGCGCTGGGAATGATTCTGGTATCGGCTTGTCCGGGAGGGAATATTTCGAATTTTATCAGCTCAATGGCCAAAGGAAATGTGGCCCTTGCAGTAAGTTTGACTGCAATTTCAACGTCCACTGCAATCTTTTTTACACCCTTCAATTTTGCTTTCTGGGGGAACCTTTACATCCGGTTTTACAATGCCCATAGTTCCGCTGGCCTTGTACGACCTTTGGAAATCGACAAATATCAAATGTTTCAGACTGTTTTTATCCTGCTTGGCATCCCGGTAATTTTAGGATTGTTTGTGGCTAAAAAATTTCCCAAACTCACCGGAAAAATCAAAAAACCAATCAACAAAGGATCTTTACTATTCTTCGTTACGATGGTTATTGTGTTGCTTTCGGCCAATTTTTCACAATTCACCAGTTTTGTTCATTTGGTGTTCATTTTTGTATTAATACAGAATTTACTGGCGATGGCAACCGGATTTTATTTCGGAAAGCTCAATCGATTGTCGGTTCGTGACCAGCGCACCCTGGCCATCGAAACCGGTATCCATAATTCCGGACTGGCACTGGCGCTCATATTTAACCCGAAAATATTCCCTCCTGAACTGGAATTGGGCGGGATGGCCATTATTGCCGCCTGGTGGGGCATCTGGCATATCATCAGCGGCCTTTCTGTCGCCTATTTCTGGTCGCGAAAACCTATAATTGCTTAAAATGAAAAATTGGTCACTTGGATATGAATTACTCAGGATTTACGTGCGCTTCGCCTTTTGGCTCACGCACAAACGCATTGTGGTGTCAGGCCGAAATACTATTCCTAAAGACAAACCTATCATTTTTGCGGCTAACCACCAGAATGCCCTGATGGACTCTCTTTCGCTGGTTTGCACCAATCCCCGGCAATCGGTTTGGCTGGCCCGGGCCGATATTTTTAAGTCGAAAATAGCCCGCCCAATCCTGAAGTTTCTGAAAATGGCACCGGTATATCGCTTGCGCGATGGGAAAGATAGCCTCTCGAACAATGAACAGATTTTTGCTTTGGTTACCGATATTCTGGAAAACAAAGATTCGGTCTGCCTTTTTCCGGAAGCGGCGCATTCGGGACGCAGGCAAATGCTCACTCACAAAAAAGCCATACCACGAATTGCCCTCGAAGCGGAAGAAAAAAACCAGTTTAAACTTGGATTGCAGATCGTACCAGTCGGTATTTTTTACAGTCATTACTGGGCGTTCGACCGCAGTTTACTGGTGCAATATGGCGAACCAATTGAAGTCGACAAATACCAGGAAGAATATTTATTGAACCCGCAGAAAGCCATGCTGGTATTGCGTGACGAAATTTATGACCGACTCGCTCCGCTGACCATTCAAATTAACAGTGAATCTTTTTACTCCGACTATGAAAACATTCGTCTTCTTGCCGGAAAAACTTACTCAAAAACCCGCCACTTCAGTAAAAACAGGACGATCCAGCAGTTTCAAGCTGATCAAGATTTAGTTAAAAAGCTTGAAATATTCGAATCGGTTCAACCCGAATTTTTTCATGATTTGATCGGGCAGACCCGAACTTATTTTTCTGAACTTGCCTCAAAAAACCTGAGCGATGAACTGGTTGAAACTTCGTCAAAAACCGGATGGGTGATATTTCTACTTCATTTTTGCTTCCTGGCACTTTCAATGCCCGTTTTCTCTTTCGGATTCATTTTCAATGCTTTGCCTTTCTTTCTACCTCGAAATCTATTCGGCAAGAAAGTAAAAGATATGGCATTCATGAGCACTTTCAATTTTGCATCCGGCCTTTTCATTTTTCCACTGATCTATTTTCTGGAGTCTGGAATTGTATTTGCCCTGACAAATTCGTGGGCAATCTCGGTTTCATGTCTGATTTTGATGCCGTTCATTGGGAAAATAGCCTATAAACTCCTGAAGTTTTATCATCTTTTCCTAAATGAAATGAGATTCCTGTTTGGAAATAAAACATTTAGAAACGACCTGAAACAATTGCTTATTCAACGAAAGAATCTGGCAGATTTGATCATCGAAAAGATAAAGCTCTAATTTAGAAAGATTTATAGTAGCATTTGCAGCACAACTCTGAACGGATGGAATTATTAACAGTATTTTTTCTTGCCATTGGCTTATCGTTCGATTCATTTGCCGTTTCGGTATGCAGCGGACTGAACCTTCCACATATCCGTTTTTTTCAGGCCGCAAAAATCGCCATCTTTTTAGCGCTTTTTCAGGCTGCCATGCCGCTGATTGGTTGGTTCATCGGGAACAGCATGAAATCGCTCATCGAACCGGTCGATCACTGGATCGCATTTGGGCTGCTCAGTTTGATCGGAGGGAAAATGATTATTGAAGGGTTTACCGACTCGGAGACACGTGAAATTAAAAATCCTTTAAATATAAAGGTAATCCTTATGCTATCGCTGGCTACAAGTATTGATGCACTAGCAGTTGGTTTCAGTTTTGCCACTTTTTGGGATAAAATCGTTCTTGCAATAGCAATAATAGGTTCGGTAACATTTATCGCTTCGATGCTCGGAATTTTGCTCGGTAAAAAAATTGGACCTAAATTTACCCACTATTCGGAAATTGCCGGAGGACTTATCCTGATTTTTATTGGTGCCAAAATATTGATCGATCATCTGCTTCATTCATAAGCTACTGCATATACGAAGCGACGAACTATCCGGCAAACTTCAGAAATTTCTTTGAATGATTATCATATTTTGGTACTTTCACCCAACCAAATATCGATTAAACGAACATCATGCTGGTTTAAAAAATTCGCAGAATGAATATTGACAACTATTTGATCACGCCACTTTTTCTCCTGCTGATCATTGGCGGGGTGATTAATTTGACGACTTTTTTCTTTTTGCTAAAACTGAGAAAATCCGCTGGCGTAAAGTATTGGCTGGCTTGGCAGATTGCCACATCGATCTGGGCTTTTACTTATGCCCTCGAATATGGGGCCACCGACATTGAAACCAAAATATTTTGGTCAAAGTTTTCATACTTCGGAATCGTTTACAGTACGGTTTCTTTCCTGTTTTTTTCGCTTGACTATTCCTCTCAGGCAAGGTTCCTGAATAAAAAGATTGTTACTGCACTGTATGCAATTGCCAGTATTTTAATACTCTCGCCTTTTACAAACGGCTCACACCATCTTCACTGGATCAGCTATTCGATCAATTCAAGTACCAATACCACCAGCTATGTTTATGGACCATTTTTTTGGATCATTTTTACATTCTTATATGCCAACCTTACCATCGGAATAATTAATATTGTTGTATTCTTTTTCAGATTATCGGGCTTTTACAGAAAGCAAATCGTGCTTGTATTTATTGCTTCACTCTTTCCTCTCGCCGGAAATCTGATATACGTGTTTCAGATAAACCCAATTCCCGGATTTGACTGGACTCCTTTCAGCTTCCTGATTACAGGTATCCTGATTGCAATAAATATCTCGCATTTCAAATTGTTCGATTTGGTTCCATTTGCCCGGAATAAATTGTTCGACATTTTACCCGATGGAATTTTAATTACCGATCAGTCGATGAGGATTGCTGATTTTAACCCGGCAATGCAAAATTTAATGAACAACAAGCTGACCAACATTATCGGGAGCAATGTCAGCGAAGTCTTCCCACATCGCCTTGAATTAATTCAGGAAATAATAAGTAAGGAAGACTTTGAAACAGTTATTACCCACGAATCTGGCGCGAATATCAGCCATTTTGAGTTCAAGTGCATTGCCCTGCGCGACCAAAGCAACCAGGTCAACGGAAGGCTGATCCTATTAAATGATATTACAGCACAGGTTATGGCTGAAAAAGAAATAAAGGATACCAACAGTGTACTCACCAAAGAAATTCAGGAAAAAGAAAAACTCATTGACGATTTGGATGCTTTTTCGCACACCGTGGCACACGACCTGAAAAATATGCTAGGGGCAATTGTTTCGGCAAGCGAATTTATTCATACCGATTTTGATAGCCTGCCAAAGGAAACGATTCTGGAAATAGTTGATTTAATTTACAATTCGGCAAATAAAACGCTCCATGTAACCACCGAATTACTGACTTTGGCCACTGTCCGCCAACAGGAAATAAAAATGGTTGGGATCGATATGCAAAATGTTGTTCTGGATTCGGTGTCCCGTCTTAAAGCAATGATTCAAAGCAACGAAGCAAGCGTTGGTTTTCCTGATGAATGGCCTGTGGTTTTTGGTTATGGAGCCTGGCTCGAAGAAGTTTGGGTCAACTACATAAGCAACGGCATCAAATATGGAGGTACTCCGGCACTGCTTCAGATTGGTGCCGAAATACTTCCCGGAAACAGGGTGAAATACTGGATAAAAGACAATGGGAAAGGACTCTCGTCTGTTGAAATTGCACAACTCTTCAGTAAATTTACACGACTCGACCCAATCCGGGCTGAAGGTCACGGACTGGGGCTTTCCATCGTCAAACGCATCATCGAAAAACTGAACGGCGAAGTTGGGGTCGAAAGCGCCAATATTCCGGGCGAAGGATCATTGTTCTATTTTATATTGCCGCTGGCAGGGTAAATAAAAAAAGCCGCTTCAAAATTTCTTCTGAAACGGCTTCCTCATCTTGTCTTCCGAATTATTTTTTCCGGATATAAATCTGAATCGGAACTCCCGAAAAATTAAAGTTCTCGCGGATTTTATTTTCGAGATAACGCCGGTAGGCTTCCTTTACATACTGCGGAAGATTGGCGAAGAAAGCAAAACTCGGCGTTTGGCTGGGTAGCTGTACCACATATTTGATTTTCACGTACTTCCCTTTGATCGATGGCGGAGGGTAGGCTTCGATCGCCTTGAGCATCACATCATTCAGTTCCGAAGTTTTGATTTTTTTGCTCCGGTTCTCAAAAACCTCAACGGCTGTTTCCAGCGCTTTCAGGATACGTTGCTTGGTTAATGCCGAAATGAACATGATCGGAACATCGACAAACGGCGCAATCCGCTCTTTAATCTGTTTGGTAAACTCAATGGTGCTCGAATTATCTTTCTCGACCAAATCCCATTTATTCACCAAAATCACCAGACCTTTTTTGTTCCGGTCGATCAGGTGGAAAATGGAAACATCCTGAGCCTCCATTCCGCGGGTGGCATCCAGAATCAGAATACAAACATCCGAATCTTCAATGGCCCGGATGGAGCGCATGGTCGAGTAAAATTCAACATCTTCCTTTACCCGGGTGCGTTTGCGTAATCCCGCAGTATCGATCAGGTAAAAGTCATGCCCAAATTGATTGTATCGGGTATGAATGGCATCGCGGGTAGTTCCGGCAATATCGGTTACCATGTTGCGCTCTTTGCCAATCAAAGCGTTAATAAACGATGATTTGCCCACATTGGGCCGACCAATGATCGCGAATCGCGGAACATTCTCTTCGGTCTCTTCCGGATCATCCTTAGGGAATGTTTCAACAATGGCATCGAGCAATTCGCCGGTACCGCTTCCGGTCATCGACGAAATACAATAGATTTCTCCTAATCCAAGCGAATAAAATTCATGTGAATCGATAATCCGCTTGTTGTTATCTACCTTATTAACGGCAATGAACACGTTTTTTCGGGAACGGCGCAGCACAGCAGCCACTTCTTCGTCCATATCGGTCACCCCGTTTTCGACGTCAACTACAAACAAAATCACGTCTGCTTCCTCAATAGCCAGCATCACCTGTTTGCGGATTTCCCCCTCAAAAATATCTTCCGCTGTAACCGCGTAACCACCGGTATCGATGATCGAGAAATCGATTCCATTCCATACCCCTTTCCCATATTGACGGTCGCGTGTTACGCCTGCTGATTCGTCAACAATGGCCTTCCTCGACTCGGTCATCCGGTTAAAAAGCGTTGATTTGCCAACATTTGGCCGTCCTACTATTGCAATAATGTTACTCATATAGCCTCCCCAACCCCTCTGAAGGAGGGGCTTTTGGTTTTTCTGTTAAATTTGTTAATCTCTCTAATTCTGAAACTCCTTCAAAATTGCACTGGTGTTTTTAAGCCCTCCCTTTCGGGGAGGGTTTGGGAGGGGCTTTCTTCTATTCCATATCGTATCCAAACCCGCCCAGCGAGCGATCTTTGTCGCGCCAGTCTTTGTTCACTTTCACGAATAGCTGAAGGAAGATTTTCTTCTGAAAGAATTCTTCCATATCCAGACGGGCTTCTGTTCCAACCCGTTTCAATGCGCTTCCCTGATGCCCGATGATGATACCTTTCTGGCTTTCGCGATTCACATGGATCACACACATCAGGTTCAGTATTTTTTCTTCTTCCTTAAACTGTTCCACTTCCACCTCAACCGAATAGGGAACTTCCTGATCGTAATTCAGGAGAATTTTCTCGCGGATGATTTCGCTCACAAAGAAACGTTCGTTCCGGTCGGTCATTTCATCTTTCGGAAAATAGGCCGGCCCTTCAGGAAGCAATTCCAAAATATGATCGAAAATTTGCGCCACGTTAAATTTTTCGGTGGCCGAAATTGCATACACGTGGGCAAGAGGTAATTTCTCGCACCAGAAATTGTAAAGCTCCATCACTCTTTCCTGGGTCGACAAGTCAATCTTGTTAATCAGCACAATGACGGCGGCTTCCGAACTTTTTATACGCTCGATGTATTCCTCGTTTTTTCCGGGCGATTCAATCACATCGGTTACATACAGAATTACATCTGCGTCGATCAGAGCGGTATTCACAAACTTCATCATGGTTTCCTGAAGCTTGTAATTCGGTTTCAGGATACCCGGAGTATCAGAGTATACAATCTGGAAATCCTCGCCATTCACGATCCCTTTGATGCGGTGGCGGGTAGTCTGCATTTTCGAGGTAATAATCGACAAACGCTCGCCCACCAGTACATTCATGATGGTCGATTTCCCGACATTAGGGTTTCCAATGATGTTTACAAATCCGGATTTATGCGCCATAAAGTTCTGAATGAAGGTTTAAAAAAATCTGCGCAAAGGTAATCAATTAATTAGTTTATTGGAAGTTCGACACCCCCGGAGAGCTTAGGTTAATTTTTTGGTTGTTTGGTGAAGTGAATCAGTGTGTATGGGAAATAGTAGGTAAGGCTGTTATTCTCCGTTATCTTTTTCGTCCAATTCCTGTAATGTTTCGTTTAGTTTTACCATGTAACGACCATACAATTGATTGAATCCCTTGTGCAACAGGTAAAAAGTGACCGCGAGCAGAGGAATAAGTATTGCCAAACCAATCACGCAAATAAAAAATATCTTTGATAATGGCAAGTTTTCAAGGCCTCCGGCGAGTGCTCCGGCACTTAGTCTTACCCCCTCGTAAAGTCCGGCGACAAAGCTTACAAGCATATTCAAAAGCAGGATAATCACTGCCAGATAAAACATTCTTCGATAGGTTTGAATGGTGTCCAGAATTCCGGTCAGCAGATCGCGAAGTTGGGTGTCGGCCGAAAAACTTCGTTTAATTCGCAGATACCGAAGGACAAAAAACAAGTATGTAGTAACAATCAGTACATTCGAAAACACGTCCAATGGACGCAACCAGGCCGGGTATTCGACGGATCCGGGAATCATTAGTTTTGAAAAGTAAATATCATCGAGAATAATATAGGCAACAAATCCAAGCAGAACCAGCATACCTATTCGGATATTGCGGTCGATGCGCTCAACCAGCGATTTGCTCTGGTTTTTCAGCAATTCATCAATCGAATCTTTTCCAAGCCGATGTTTGTCCATCTCCTGAGAAGAATATGTATCCCACGCCGATTTTAAATCCTTTAAATCCATCTATCCTTCCATATTCATTAACAATTTCAACTTCTTCTTGATCCGGTTCATCTTGACCCTGACATAATTTTGGGTGATTCCGGTAATCTCCGCGATTTCTTCGTATTTTTTGTCTTCAAGGAACAAGAGTATGATCGATTTCTCGATGCCAGTCAGCTGCGAAACCGCCCGGTTCAGCATTCGAATCTGATCTTCTGTCCGGGTATCGTAAATCTCTTCAACCAGTTGGAGGTTCTCATACGAAATGCCTGATTTGTCGGGTTGCCGTTTGTCTTTCTTGAAACTGGTTATCGCGGTATTCAAGGCAACCCGGTACATCCAGGTCGAAAATTTCGATTCGCTTCTGAACGACGAATAGGATTTCCACAATTGCACCAATATCTCCTGAAACAGATCACGGCGGTCTTCTTCCAAATCGCAATAGATGGAACAAACCTTGTGAATGATTCCTTGATTTTCGGTGATAATCTGTAAAAACTCCTTTTCCAACGTGTTGGTATTAGTAAGCGAAATTGAAATTCATTACATCAGCTCATTTTTAGGAAATTGATTTCCTGCGGTGACAGGAAACGATATCGGCCCCTGGGCAAATCCTTCTTGGTGAGGCCAGCAAAAAGTACCCGGTCAAGTTTTTCAACCTGATACCCCAGATGATTAAAAATTCGCCGTACGATATGGTTTTTCCCTGAATGAATCTCAATGCCGACCTGGCGGAGATCATTTGAATCAATGATTTGTATGTCATCGGCCGCAATAAAGCCATCTTCCAGCTCAATTCCTTTCCTGATTTGCTCCAAATCTTCCTGAAGAAAATCCTTATCGAGTTGTACATGGTAGATTTTTACTTTTTCATAACTCGGATGAGTCAGTTTTTTTGCCAGTTCACCATCGTTGGTAAACAGCAAAACACCGGTAGTCTGCATATCGAGTCTCCCGACCGGGTAAACCCGCTCCGTGCAGGCATTCTGAATCAGTTGCATTACTGTGCGTTCGGCATGAGGGTCGTCGAGAGTGGTGACAAAACCTCGTGGTTTATTCAGCAGAAGATAAACTTTTCGCTCAGGATTCAATTGTTTTCCATCAAACCGGACATCATCATTCAGGGTAACTTTACGCCCTAATTCGGTCACCACTTCGCCATTCACCGAGACCAAACCTTCGGCAATCAATTTATCGGCATCGCGACGTGAACAAACTCCGGCATTCGAGATATATTTGTTTAAACGGATCAATCCATCCTCAGCCGGTTCGGATGCCTGAGGTTTATTTCTGAGTACGATTATCTTTTTCTTTGGGAAGTCTTTCAATGTTTCTGATTTTGTATTTCAGGCAAATGTCGTAAAATTTAATGAAGTTTTTGTTCGACCGGTTTACCTGAAAAGCAGTAATTGATTATTCGATAACGGCAGATACAATCCACCATCCTTTTCCGTTAACCTTTTCTCTTTTCCAGGAAAAACTCTTTCACCAAAGCCGAACATTCATTTTCCATAACTCCTGAAACCACTTCGGTTTTTGGATGAAGCGCGGCAGGAGCATACTTCCTGAACCCCCGTTTTTCGTCGGAAGCGCCATAAACCACTTTGCCAATCTGCGACCAACCCAAAGCTCCGGCGCACATCGCGCAAGGTTCGAGGGTAACGTACAAGGTACATTCGTTTAGGTATTTTCCACCAAGCAAATTGGCTGCAGCAGTGATGGCTTGCATTTCAGCGTGGGCAGTCACATCATTGAGAGTCTCGGTAAGGTTATGAGTCCGGGCAATAATCCGGTTTTGCGAAACCACCACCGCGCCAACCGGGATTTCTCCATCGCGTCGTGCCAGCTCGGCATCCTGAAGCGCACGGCACATGAAATACTCGTCGTTAAAAAGTTCCATCCGGAAATCAGGTAAAAAGTAAAATGGCAAATGTAAAAAGAAAAGGTGGAAACAGTTTGCAAATTATAGTCTTATTGATCTGCCTGATCCTGAAAGAAAATCAAAAAACTTCATTTCCCTTTCCCGGACTGAACGGATAATAATTTTTGGATTACTTTAGCAAAATATTCACCAAACGGGAATGACTACAAAATCAATAGAAATACAACAAGTTGGATTTGTCTCGTTTACAACCAGCGAACGCTCGAGACGAATTCGCCTGAGCATTAAATCGGATGGGGAAATCGTGGTTTCCATTCCAAGCTCCACACCTTACCGCGATGCAATCCGGTTTGTGGAGTCCAAAGCCGACTGGATACTTAAACAAAAGGCAAAAATTCAGTCCAGGACAACTCTTTTTACTCCTGAAAGTTGCTTCAAAACCAGGTTTCACCAATTAGCCATTACCAAAGGAAATACCGATAAGGTTTACAACCGGGTTGGGAACGGGATTATTCAGGTTTTCATACCTGATCGGATCAACCATGAACAACCAAAAATTCAGGACTTTATCAAAAATACACTGGTCGATGTGATGCGATGGGAAGCCAAAGTTTACCTTCCAAAACGTTTAAAAGAACTGGCCGATAAACATGGGTTCAAATACCAGAATGTCAGCATAAAAAATGCATCGACCCGTTGGGGAAGTTGCTCAGCGGTGAACAACATCAACCTGAACCTTCATTTGATGCGGGTTCCTGAACACTTGATTGATTACGTTCTTTTACACGAACTGGTGCATACGGTGGTAAAGAATCATGGCGAAAAATTTTGGTTATTGCTAGAACAATGCTATCCGGACGCCCGGAAAGCCGATAAGGAAATGAACAGCTTCCGAACACAAACTTTTTAAATACAAATCCCCGAATGAATTGGAACCAGCTTATATCTACCACCCGGTTGGGTCAGGAGGAACTTGCCACAGAAGAAAATAAACATAGCAGAACTCAG
Organism: Prolixibacteraceae bacterium; assembly: GCA_025355875.1. Lineage (GTDB taxonomy): Bacteria > Bacteroidota > Bacteroidia > Bacteroidales > Prolixibacteraceae > Aquipluma. Next base: position 50,890 of record JANXYV010000212.1, read on the forward strand.
TTTCAGCGCGATTATGACCGAATCATATTCTCATCCCCCTTCCGGAGGTTGCAGAACAAAACCCAGGTTTTCCCGCTTCCCGGGAGTGTATTTGTACACAACCGGCTGACCCACAGTCTGGAAGTAGCAAGTGTTGGCCGTTCACTGGGAAGTATGTTCCTCGAGAAGTGTGAAACCGAAAAAACGAACATCCAAAACCCGCTTTTTCAGGAAATCGGATCGGTCATTTCAGCGGCGTGCCTGGCGCACGACATGGGCAATCCACCTTTCGGACATTCCGGGGAGGATGCCATCGCCCAATTTTTTAACAGAAGCACCGAACCCCGGTTGAGAAATGAACTTAGTGAAGCACAATTCCGCGATTTTACGCAGTTCGACGGAAATGCAAATGCTTTTCGGCTATTGAGCCATCAGTTCACCGGTCGTCGGCAGGGAGGTTTTGCACTCACCTATACCACTCTGGCCTCCATCGTAAAATATCCCTTTGAGAGTTTGTTGACTGAAAAGCCCAAATTTGGCTTCTTTCAGTCGGAAAAAGATCTTTTTGCCCGGATCGCCGGCGAACTGGGATTGATCCAGACAAACGTAAGTCCTGCAAAGTATGTCAGGCACCCATTGGTATTTCTGGTCGAGGCTGCTGACGACATTTGTTACCAACTGATGGACCTGGAAGACGCACACAAGCTGAAGATCCATAACTTTGAGGAAACATCCGGTTTGCTTATGCAGTTTTTCGATCAGCAGACAGAAATGAAACAGATTTTCCGGATAAAGGAAACCCTCGGGCTGGTTGCTGACCCGAACGAACAGATTGCTTATCTGCGCGCTAGCGTGATCGGGAAATTAGTCAAACAATGTGTTGAAGTTTTCATTGAAAAACAAGATGAAATTTTAGCCGGTAGTTTTCAGGAAGCCCTGATTGATCATGTTCATCCAACAACCCTGGCAGCACTGGATGAAATCCAGGAAATCAGCGTCAATAATATTTATAACGACCGCTCGGTGGTCGAAATCGAGATTTCAGGATATCAGATCATTGGCACTTTACTCGAAGTTTTTATTGATGCGACCCTGAATCCGGAACAAGGGTTCTCAAAAAAACTAATCCAGCTGATGCCCGATCAATATGGCGAGAATCATGAATCAACCTACGAGAAAGTACAATCGGTCGTTGATTTTGTATCTGGCATGACCGACTTGTACGCGCTCGACTTGTACCGAAAAATTAAAGGCATCAATATTCCGGGAATTTAATCTTAACCCAATTCATGTGTTGACTTCAAACTCAGCCTGAGAATTCATAAACTAAAAAAAATGAAGACCAAATTTGACCAGTTTGAAAACGACCGCATGATCGATGATCCGGTCAATTACAAATGGGGAATCTTCTATTTTAATCCGAAAGACCGCCGGATTGTGGTTCCAAAACGTTCCAGGGTCATGGGATGGACCCTGAATTTTGCCAATATTTATACATATCTACTCCTTTTCGGACTAATTTTAATTGGATTGATATATGTCTACCTGAACAAATAAATCGCTGAAGTCCTCGCCAGACAACACTTTCAGGAATTATCAATAAAATATTCCTGAACGTGAAATGATAAAAATTCTTAATAAACCTAAATTTCAGGTACTTGGCTTTTTTTTATAACAACATTTTAACGACATTTATCGTTCTATTTATATTACTCACCAGAAGGAGAAGATTATGGTCGCGGCGCTTAAAATTATTCAGGTTTTTTTGTTGGCAACAGTAAAATACGTACTCACATTTCCTTTTGCCATTCTGATTGGACTTAATATTAAGCAGACCATCATTTCAGTTACTTTAGGCGGGATTGTCGGGTTTTTCTTTTTTTATCATTTCAGTGGTTTTGCCATTCGCAACTTTCATCACTTTAAAACATTCCTGAAGAAACACCTTCCCCTGTCGATTCATATCAGTTACCGCCGTTTGGCATTCTGGCGCAGAAAACATACTGGCGAACTGGTTTTTAGTCGCCGGAATAGGTTCATTGCTCGTTTCCGTGCCAAATTCGGATTACCCGGAATTGTCATTTTGTCGCCGGTTATTTTAAGCATTCCAATTGGTGCCTTTTTACTCCACAAATACTACTCAAAACACAAATTTGCCATGCCCTATATGGTTTTGTCAATTCTGAGCTGGACCGCTGTTTTTATTGCCTTTGCTCTCATTTTTCCAAACCTCGTGAAATAAAGTCATTTCATTTTTCAGGTTAACCATTTTTCATATTTTCCTGCACTATCAATCTCAAGCTTTCCTGATTCTGAATAATCAATTCCCGATCGGCATGCGACCAATCGATAGTTTGCCAATTGTCGAAGCTGAACCACTGTTCCGCAAGGTGCTCCGTCAGGAAAATTTCTCCGGAAACTATTTCACAGATAAAGGCAGCCAGCCTGATTTGCTTGCTCCCATAGTCAAATTCGATCGATTCGATCTGAGATAAAACAGTGACCTTTACCGACAATTCTTCCACAATTTCCCGCTGAATACATTGCTGAGCGGTCTCATCCGGATAAATCTTTCCTCCGGGAAATTCCCACTGATAGGGATGACTACTTTCCGGACCTCGCTGAACCGCCAGGATTTTGGCATCTTTTAAGATAATGGCACAACATACATCAATCATTTCACACGTTTAAAATACATTGGTAAAGAAGGCGATTTTTTGCTTTGAGATAAACAGTCCAAATTTTAGGAAAAAGGAATCAGAAAAAGGATGTCGGGTTTCATTTTTTCGGCAAAGTTGATTTACTTTTATGGCATAGAAACCAAACAATCCAGACATGATTGCTGAAAATGAAGTTCAACTATGGATTCAATCCTGGGAAAACCTGGCCTTGTTGGTAAAGTATGTTGCAGATTATCCGGAGTATTTGGATGCAATTATGGCCAAAGCATTGGACGATAGTCAGCCTGAAAACTGGCGTGCAGCCTGGATGGTTGACAAAATTCACGACAAATATCCCGAATTGGTCCTTCCCTACTTCCCGGCAATAACCGAGTTTTTATTTACTACACAAAATGCTGGCAAGAAACGGCATTTTCTGAAATTGATCAGTTTGCACGAAATCCCTGAAGAAAACATGGCTTTCATGTTAAACTTTAGCATCGAAGTATTCACAAATGCTGCCGAACCAATTGCTGTACGGGTACATGCGATGCAGATACTTTTCAATATTGCCAGGAAAGAACCTGATTTTGTAGGCGAACTCATCGAAATAATTGAACATGAGATTGAATTTCACGGTTCGTCCGGGATAGCTTCGAGAGGAAGAAAATTGGTCGCCAAATTACGCAAAATGATTATTGACAGATATTTGACTCTTTAACGTCGGACAACAAATGCAGCTGAAATTAAACATTCTGAACAGAAAGGAAATTTTACCCACAAAACAGAGTCTGAAAAAATAATTTTTATATTTTTGCACCGTCTTTATCGAAAAGACAACTAAGGATTGACCCATGGTGTAATTGGCAACACAACTGATTTTGGTTCAGTAGAGTCTAAGTTCGAGCCTTAGTGGGTCAACAAAAAAAAACGATCAATCTTTGCCCCGGCAAATAGATATTTGTTTTACAGCTTGAAAATTGTCCTGTGGTGTAATTGGCAACACGTCTGATTCTGGATCAGAAGAGTTTAGGTTCGAAACCTAACAGGACAACTGAAAATCAAAGAGTTGCAAGAGTAAAAACTTGCAACTCTTTTTATTTGCATACAATTTGCATATAAAATCAATCAAAAGGAGTTATTGAGAATATCAAAAGCAAATATCTCTTAGTGAAAAGTGATTGAATAATTTTGTTTTGAAGACATTTTCAGTTGAAAAATCAGATGATTCAAGTCTTAGAATTTAATACAGACATTTAGACCTTACCGATAATTCAGGATTAACTCATTGAGACACTTTCTAACTTGCTCACGACAGAGTTGTGCTGCCTCTTTGTTTAAAATATATGGATGAGCAGCTTTACGACGAAAATCTTCATTTATGGCTTCAATTTGTTTTAAATACTGCTGATCAAGTACTCTTTCTTCAAAGTATCCAAAAATGAAATCTCTAAAATCCATTAGAAGAGGACTTCGTTGTAAAGTTTTGCCATTTATTTCTAATAAAGTGAGTATGAAAGACATTTGGCCAAGCGTATAATCAATATCACGTTTTTGAAGTTTCTTGGCAAATTGCCCGGTCTTACTGTCATTCAATTCATTTTTTATTATGGAATCCATTTCAGACATTCTCTTAAGTACGTTTTCAGTATAAACGACAAATAACTTACTAAGAAGCTCATTTTCAAGTGCTCGACAATACTGAATAATAAAAGGTGAATAGTCTTCAGTTTGACTATTAACTATACCATCAAATATCATTTCTGCCTGAGGAAGGAAAATTTGACTTTCCTTTTCTAGACTTTCCCAATTTGTGAGCCAAGAACAAACAACTGTAATATATTCATTAAGTGATACTTTTGATATTGATGAACTAATCCATTGTTCCATCAAGTTGATTACTCCTTCAACTTGGTCGTCAGATGCATTATCAGGAATATCCATCAATTTCTTAAGATCGACTATATATTTTGTGAGCGTCTTCACTTCATTTTGTAATTTCGCTATTTCATGAACGCTTGCTAAGATGTCTTGATAGTTACTGTAAATAACAGGTTGAGAAAGAACATCATTTTCACTAATAAAACTGTAATCTTTTCCAGAACTCAAATTACAAGTTGATTCTAATCGTTGTAATGCTATTTGCTGTGTCTCTTTTGAGCTTTCAACGCCCCACCAATTACGTCCTAACTGGTATGCTGAAACAAGAGTTGTACCAGAACCCATAAAAGGATCAAGAACTTGATCTCCAGGATTAGATGCTAATTCAATAATTCTTTTTAAAAGTGCTATGGGCTTCTGACCTGAAATTATTGTGCGTTCGTCTGATTTAATGAGTGTAGGGATATCATCCCATGTAGTACCTAACTCAATTCCTGCATTATCGGATAAATATTGCTTCATACGTGGCAATCCACCTTTTGTCGAAAAATATATTCTGTCCTCTTTTTCTAAAGCATCCATTTTGTCCTGAGAAAACCTCCAAGATCGCTTTGTAGGAGGCCTAAACCCACGCCATGCAAACTGAGCGTTGGGACGGTCAAAGGGAAATGTTAGATCCACCAGCAGAAATTGTCCATGAGGGTCAGAAAGATTATAACGTGATTTTTCATCTGGCGATAATGGCCTAAAAATAGGATTATAAATCGGCTGAGAGGATTTGTTATAAACAATAAGAATTTCGTTGTCAATCTTAGGTGATCCTTTGCTTGTGATATGTCTGGATTTCCTAACCAATGTTATCTCATATCGAGGTTGGTCTCCAAAAGCTTGATTAATAATCAAGCGAATATCAATTGTTGAAGTTAGAGACCAGTGGACAAATAAACTTCCCTGTTCGGTCAGAATTCGGTGTATTTGTTGAACATTCTTAGCTACCAATCCAATATATTCATTTTCGCCATCTTTACTATACTTAAAATTCGGAGAGTTATGCCAACTTTGGATATTCCATGGTGGATCAAAGTAAACCAGCGCAACGGACTGATCAGGTAACCTTTCAAGCAAGCTTAAGGAATCACTGTGAAAAATAGCATTTGTTCCAGTTTTTATCATTTTAGTTTTTATCAGTAAAACTATTAATTAGGCAGAATATATTTTCGTAATCATAGGAATACCTTTCAAACGAAATTTACAACGTTTGATGAAACTAATCCCCTAAAGCTGCTGTTCTTTGCAACTTTATCATGTGGAAGTAAAGCATATTTCCATTGCTTACCGCCAAACTCCTTGATATATTCATTTGCATATTCACAATATTTAAGAGCTGCCTTTGTTTTTGCTTTTACTTCTTCACTGCTAATTTCGTTGGCAGCTTTAGTTTCTATCATATAAATATAATCAGCAGTTTCAGCAATAAAATCAGGTTGGTAGGTTTGGCCTTTGTGGTTCCAATAGATTCTGAATTGATATAATGATGGTCTGAGCCATTTCAATACTTCAGAATCATTTTCTAAAATAAATGAAAAGGTTTGTTCTGTCCGGCTATCAAATTTATACTCCGGATGAGCTGTTTTTTTGAATCCTCTGAAAATATATTTCTGTATTTGAGACGGTTGCATTGTTTCATCAGTGTATTCTCTATAACCATTGCTAATCATAGTAAAATTCCAATCTTCAATTTTTACAAATGGGAATACTTTTGGCTTCTGGAAATCCGATTGCACTATTTCAAAATGCGCAGGACTTATCATCATTTGATTATATATTTTTTCGGCAATAAGCTTTTTCCACTGTCTAATCACTTGCCTTATATCTGCATTATCTTCTAATGTTTCTTCGATAGCGTTGATTGCCTGATTGCAAAGTTTAGCCTGTAAATCGGCTGTTTCGTAATCTATTTCCGCAAAATTGTTGAGTTCTACCATTAACATCTCCAATGGCTTTCTAATGTTATTTGATTTTGTTATTTCAAGTGTATCAACCTTTTTATCTGTAAGTCCATAAATCAGAATTTCTTCTTTTAATTTTTGATAATGAAAACTTGAAGTGTCTAAATCAAAATCATGAAATACCGGATAGGCTGTGCCTTGTTGCAGAACCATTCTGGGAATAGCTATTGTTTGTTGCTTAAATTCATTTACAATTTGGTTATAAATGATTTCAGCCTCTTCAACAACTTTAGGATTTTCTATTACTGAAAAAATATCTTGTGGCCGGGAATATATTTCAAGTTTAATTGCCGCAATTACTTCTCTTTTTATTTCTTCTTTTTGAGCATCATCAATTTTGTTTACCTGAGTGTTTAATGCAAGTGTTGGAAGATAGTTTATAATTAATCTTTTAGCATCTAACTGATTCAGTTTTTGTTGCTTGTTTACATCATTTGATTTTTGAATGATTGCCTTTTCTTCATCCATCTTTTTATTGATTGTCGCTGTGACTTCAACGGGAACTTGTTTAGGTTCATTGGGATCAACAAAAACTTCAATTAGTTTTACTTTGTTTAAAACGGAGTTTGGATTTTTGGCTTCATTCAATATACTTTCGTAATTATCGTGTGCTACTATTGTTAGTCGATCCAATTTATCTATTCCGGTCCTTTCACCATTGAAAGGCAAACGAAGTCCTCTACCAATGGTTTGTTCTATTAATATTGCAGAGTTGGCTGCATTTAATGGACAGATAGTATAAAGGTTATTTATATCCCAACCTTCTTTTAGCATAAAAACATGGATCACAATTTCAATAGGATTGTCTGTATCTTCTAAAGAAATAAATAAACTCTCAACATCCTCATCGTTTTTACTGGTGCTGTCAATTTGCAATACTTTATCTATGTATGCTCCTTCTAAAAACTGCGGTGAATTGATAAATTCATAAAGCCGTTTAGCATGATCGGTATTTTTTGCAGCAATAAGTGTAAGTGGTTTTACAAGCTTTTTATTTTCCTGCTTGTGGTACATATCCAATTCTACCTTAATGTTTTCATGCAGGTTGATTGCATCTTCTATTTTAATTAGTTCAATTTCTTCTGGAGCTTTCCCTTTGTGATCAAAATCTTTCCGGGTAGCTATTGCAGGAGCTTTAATATACAAACCTTCTTTTAAGGCAATGGCTAAAGAATACTCATAAACAACATTTTTAAACTTGTTGTTCTTTTCATCAATTGGAGTGGCAGTTAATTCTATACCTAAAATTGGTTTTAACTCGTTGATTGCCTCTTTACTTTTATCTGCATGATAACGGTGTGCTTCATCCATCAGGATTACCAAGTCTTTCAAATTGCTTAGATATTCCCAATAGCTTTGCCCTAAATACTCAGATAACCGTTTAATCCGAGGAGTCATATTTTTGCCACCTTCTTTTACTGGTTTAGTTTCTTTTGCAAATTTTGAAACGTTAAAAATATTAATCCTTATTTCGGTTTCACTAAATAACGAACTGACCTGATTGTAATTATCACCAGTAATGATTACAGGCTTATTGTGCACAAACTCCGCTATACCACTAAAAACGTATTTTGAATAGCTGCTATTCCCAAAATCTTCAATCAATTTGTTGTAGATTGTAAGATTGGGTGCCAATACAAAAAAATTTCTGAACCCTTTCTCCAAATACAAATAAGCAATACAAGCTCCCATTAATCGGGTTTTACCCACGCCAGTAGCAATACTGTAACAAATGGATACAAACTCTCTTTCGAAATCAGTGCAGGTTGGGTAAAGAGCCTGGACTTTTGCCAGTTCTGATTTAAGGTCTACATCTTTTTCTAATTCTAACTCATCGGCTAGATGAACAAGTATATCTAATGAATCTTTTAATGGTTGTCGAAGTGATAGGCGCTGTTTTATATTTTCTGCGATCAGGTTCATTTTATTTATGGCTTTATGGTTAGAAAAGTGTAGGTTGGTTATCGTCTTCTATTTTTTTTGAGGATTTGGATTTTGATAGCTTAATTGTGGGTTCCTCTATGGTTAATAAATCGTCTACCACTGCATTGTTTTCTGCTTCATCATGCGGAAAATTTACAATATTTAGGGAATAATCATCTTTCCCGAACTCACATCTTCCATAAAGCATTTGTGGGATTTTTTTGATTGTAATGTTTGATCTTCTCGATTTACATTCTGCCTTAAATCCCTTGCAGCATATCAATAAACTTTCGTTGGATAACATTTCTTCTGAAAGCCTGTCTAACATTTCAACCGTAATAAATTGGGTTGTGGTGAAAATGAAATCGTTCTCGCTGCTGTTACCTTGTTTCCAGTAAATACTCTCATGAGGTAAATAATGGAATCCTTCCTGTTTAGCCATTGCTGCTGCCAACATATTGGCATTGTATTCCGGATTGATAATATCACATCCGTATTTATCTTTTTGAATTAATGATGGTGCAAGTGTGTAGAATTTAAAACCACCACCACCCTTCCATTCAACTGCCTTGCTAATACCGCCCTGCTCTCCATCAACAACTTGTTTCATACGTGGGAAACAATGGGTTCTGGCATGTTCTCCCAATTCGATACCTATATATTTTCTGCCCATTTTATGCGCTACGGCTGCGGAAGTACCACTTCCTAGAAAACTATCAAGAACAATATCATTTTCCCCGGAACCAATCTTAAAGATTTTATGAATTAATCTTTCAGGTTTTGGTGTTTCAAAAACCTCATTATTTAAAAAAGCATTAACTTCCCTTTTTGCTTCTTGATTATCACCAACCTCATCTCGAAGCCAAATTGACATAGGTACGATACCCTGTTGAATCTCTAATAAAAATTGTTTAATTCTAGGTTTATTCTTTCCATCTTTCCCAAACCAAATTCGATTCTCAGATAGCCATTTACCATATGTACTTGAAGAAGGAGCCCACTGCCTCCCCGCAGGTGGATAATGAGTTATCCCACTTGGTGTTATTATAGGGTAGGAATGACCAGCTGCTTTAGTTTTTGATGTCATGTCTCCACTAGACCAATCCCCGCGAGGATCATTATCTGGGTTTGAAAAGGTCGAATCTTCATCTTTCCGAGGCAATAGATATAACTTAAGTCTCAATTTATCTTTTGCAAATACTAAAACATAATCATGATTTGCACTTATGAAATTTTCATCATTTTGAGGAGAAAACTTTTTTTGCCAGATACATGTAGCTACAAAATTATTCCTGCCAAAAATTTCATCGCACAAAACCCTTAAATATGAATATTCGTTATCATCTATACTAATCCATATACTTCCATCATCTCTTAATAAGTTCCGAAGCAAATTCAAGCGAGGTTTTATCAAATTTAACCATGTACTATGTTCGACTCCGTCATCATAATGATCAAATGCGCTTCCAGTATTGTATGGAGGGTCAATATATATGCACTTAATTTTTCCAGCGTAATCCTGTTCTAGGGCTTTTAGAGCTAGTAGGTTGTCGCCGTGGATGAGCATGTTTTCAGTTCTTGGGTCACCGTAACTGTATTCTGGGTTCTCGATAAGGATTCTGGGTTCGAGTTTGGGTTCTTCGCCTTTGCCAATCCAAGTGAGTTCGAGTTTTTGTAAATGTTTTGCCATTGTTTTATTTTCTACCTAAATTTTCCATTTCCAAATCTGTAATGCTTGTTGGGCGAGGTCTTTACTTCTTAATTCAATTGCTGCAATGTTCCATGTTACTGTGCGCTTTTTAACATCTCGGGCCAATGCACTTATGTCAGTGTAAGCAACTTGCTTTTCAATATAAGGTTTCTGCCCAAATGAACTATTTGCTGGTTGGCTATTCAGACAAAGATTACCTATAGTATTTGTAATAGTTGGTAAGCTATAATGTAAAGCATCAGCTACTAAATATGTTTTCCAATGATCATTAAGGGTTTGTGGTAAGATATGCTCAATAGTATATATGGTAGAATAATCAGGATACTCACCAAATGGTTGCATTGATTTATCCAACTCCTGTAAAACATGTCGTGAAAAATTTAATTCTCTTGAATTGTAAAGTTCTTTAGTCGTGAAAGCATCTTCAAAAATCTGATCAGCAACCCATAATTGCTCAGTTTGAATTTGCTTTTGAAATGCTCTTACCTTGTCCGGTTCATTAACAATCCTATCTAATAGTGATGGAAAGAAAGTGTCGTATTTTGTCACTGACAGACTAGTTATTTTTCTCCGAATTAGAAGTACATAAGTTTCATGCAGGATCTCAATAGCTTCTTGTTCTGTGATTGAACTATGCTCTAATGTTTTAAGCAATCCCATTAGAAATGGATAAATAGATGTCATGTTGGTTGCATTAATTGCAATCAACAATTTCTTTATATCTGGGTTAGCAGGTGGATATTGAATTGGCTTTAAAATTTGATTATATACATTGGTGTAATCAAATACCTTCTCTAATGTTTGAGTTGCAGTAACAGCAGATAGTTTCTTGTTTTTGATTTTAAAGTGAACGTACATTCTTCGTTCTTTTCCAACACGTTTTTTCTCACCCATTGAAAATAAATCTCGAAGATATTCTTCAAAGTTTGCTTCTCCTACTGCACTTCTAGCTGCAAGCCATTTTTCGTTATGTAATTTTTCGTGTTCATTGGTAATGTCATTTGTCAGAGGACGAAAGATATAATTGCATAAAAGCTCCGATGCTGATAGTGGCATACCTGCATCATTCAAACTTTCAAAAATTGCTTGCGCATCATCTTTTGTTTCATCCAATGGAATCCAAACAATTTTTAGCGATTTGAGTATAGCCTGACACCATTGCCAAAGTGTTGGAACATCCATATTTCGTAGATATTTTTGAGCATACTTCACAAAAGCATCAATTTTATTTTCGAGAGGATTATAAAGTAGCTGATCTTCTCCGAGATGAGGACTATTAGGGTTTGAATTGAAAACCGTTTTGAATGTTGGCAACCTGTCACCTTTTGTGCTAAAGACTTTCAGTTTAAAATAATCATCACTTCCTGATACATTATTCTTCAGGTATTTATCTAACTCAGAAATATATTTCTGAGCTTCAGGGGAAAGATGTGCCTTGCCTTCTAATAATTTTCTAAGCACGGCTAAAAGCAAATAAACTGTTGTAATTCTTTGCTGCCCATCGATCACTAAAAATTTTTTCAATGATGGATGTTGACTGATTTTCTCAAGGATCACGATAGGGCCAAAGAAATGTTCCTCATCTTCAAAATTATTGTTTGAAACATTTTCAATTACTTCCGTCTGAATATCTTCAAAAAGTTTCTTCCATTGACGTTGCTCCCATGCATATCCTCTTTGAAAGAAAGGTATTTCAAAACGGACACCAATGTTAAACATCTCCTCAAAATTTCGGTTGATTACATTTCCTGTTGGCATATTGTTAAATTATTTTAAATCTTATTGTGAATAATTCGGTTTCGGTTGTATTTTGATTTAAGCGTTGTTCAATTTCATCCAAAAAGTTGTCCTTTCGTTTTTCAATATCGTCCTCATTCTGATATTGGTTATAACGTTTATCAGCTAATTTTTTCTCAAGATCTTTAATGATGCGTTGCTCCTTTACTTTCTTTTCAAGGCTCAATAGTTTTCTTGCTTCTGTTTTCCGGGTTTTAATTTCCTTATCCAGTTCCTTTATTTCAAACTTTATACTGTTTCTTACATCTTCACTCCACTTTTCTAATTTGTCAACTTCCTCATTAAAAAAAGCATGGTTTCGGTTGTGATTCTCTTCAATGATACCAATTTGCTGAGACAAATAATTCTCTTTAAATCGCTGCTTTAACTTTTCACTCAATTGTAAAGATTCAGAAGATATTTTTGCATCCAGAGAGAATAATCGTTGGCATTGCTCTGGCTGTAACGTATTCCCATCATCATCGAAAGCTGCAAATAATATATGGTCTTCCATTTCAAAACTTGATATGGAAATTTGCTTTGCCTGCAACCAACCTTGTTTACCTTTCAAGTTTTCAAGTATTGATATTTTCTTTTCGCTGTTTGTCAAATTAAAAATCAACTCCTGAATAGGTACCCCTTCTTTCTTACAAAATTCAATAACCTTTTGTGCTAATGGATGACCAACTCTATAGAGATTTTCATTTGATTGCAATTCTTCAGCTACATGTCTTTCCCCAATGTTTTTCTTACCCAGCTTATATGGTCCATTATGAATAAGTTCTCCTTTAAATGGATTTTGATTGAGGTAAAAGCTGTTTTCGGAAGTGTTAAAGGTGGCAAAGGGTTGCAAAAAATATTTAGTAAGTTGCCATAACCAATTTTCAAACTTATTTAGATATTCGCTGCTTTGCTGTAAGTTTATTTTAAGTTTCTCATGCACTTCTTCATCAAAATTCTCTAAGAGCTTTTTCCTGGTAATGTCAATACCTATTTCAATTTCAGGTTCCATTTCCTTTTGAAGTGCATCAAATGCAAGCTGTATTGCTTCGATAGTTCTGCAAGTTTGATAGATTTGAACAATTCGTTTTTCAAAGTCTACACCACTCTCAATTGCGCCTAGTACTTCATCACTTGCCCCGAATACTCCACTGAAAAGTTGAAATTTTTCATCAAGCAATTGATATACTCTTTGATCAGCTGCATTGGTGTTATTCAAGAAATTTACAACTACAACATCATACTTTTGTCCGTACCGATGACATCTACCAATGCGTTGTTCAATACGCTGCGGATTCCAAGGAAGGTCATAATTCACCACCAGAGAACAGAACTGTAAATTGATTCCTTCAGCTGCGGCTTCAGTTGCAATCATGATGGTAGCAGTATCACGGAAATAATCAACTAATGCAGCCCTTTTATCAGCCGTTTTAGAGCCTGTTATCCTATCTGTGCCTCTATGAGTATTAATCCATGCCTGATAGATCTGATTGCTCTTTGGGTCATTATTACTGCCATTAAATAGAACAATTTCATTCTTATAACCTCTAGCTTCCAAAGTATTTTTTAGATACTCCTGAGTTCTTATGCTTTCAGTAAAGATAATTGCTTTACGGTTTGCTTTTAACTCTGTTAGTTTTTGGAAAGCCTTATCTAAAGCGGTGAATAGTACTTCTCCCTTAGAATTAATGTGAATTGATTTGGCTAATTTTTTAAACTCATTGAGGGCCTCAATTTCTTGTTTGATTTCTAAAATTTCATCAGCAGAATAGATTCTATCTGCTTTGGCTATTTCCTCATCTTCTTCCTCTTCATCAATCCATTCTTCTTGCTGCTCTTCAAAAGTTTCATAATTGTCATTAAATACCTCATTCACTGATTGCAATGAAGTTTCTTGTTTGATAAGTACGTTTCCCAACTTATCAGCCAATCCTTGTAATGTACCTGAAATAGCATAGGTAGATGATGCCAATAATTTGCGTAGAATTAAAGTCATGAGAGTTCGCTGACCAGGGGGCAAAGCATATAAGTTTGGCCTTTGTAAATACTCCGAAACTAAATCATAAAGGCGTTGTTCATCCTCACGTGGTGTAAACTCCTGCACAATGCAAGTTCTGTTGGTATAGTTAATATATTCCAACACCTGCCTTCTAAGTGTACGCTTACATACCGGCTCTAATCTTCTCTTTAGTTCATCAAAGTTTTTTTCTTCTGAAAGTCTTGTGTATTGCGTTTTAAAACTCTTTAAATCACCAAAGGCATATTCATCAATGATACTTACTAAACCATACAATTCTAATAATGAATTCTGCAATGGTGTAGCTGTCAATAGAATCTTTGGAGAGTGGGCAACAGCATCTTTTATAGCTTTAGCAATTTTGTTTGTGGTCTTATATACATTTCGTAAGCGATGGGCTTCATCAACAACTACTAAATCCCAATCAACCTTACTTATATAAACTGCTTTACTTTTTATAAAATGGTATGAACAAATAACAATCTTTCCATCTTGTTGAAATGGATTGAAGTTTGCCTTTTGAACTTCTTCATTAAAAGATTTTGCTTCGAGAATTATTGAGGGTAAGAAGAATTTATCAGCAATTTCCTGATTCCATTGTTTGCGTAAATTCGCAGGTGCAATGATTAAAATTCTACGTTTACGTTCTGCCCATTTCTGAGAAATAACAATACCAGCTTCAATAGTTTTTCCTAAACCGACTTCATCAGCCAATACCGCTCCTTTTGATAGTGGTGACTGAAAAGCAAATAACGCTGCATCTATCTGGTGTGGATTTAGATCAACCTGTGCATCTGATAGAGATGCAGTAAATTTCTCTAAACTATTTGACGAATACCTTTTGGTTAATTCATAAGCGAAATATTTTGCATGGTATGGTGTTATGCTCACTTTTTCTTGAAGTTTTTATAGGCAATTTTTAATGCTCCCTAAATTTTTGACTTCTTTCATTCACTTAGTTTGAGGGTTCTCCAAAGGTCAACTATTAAATGGAATTTAACTTGTCAATTATAGCCAAATATAGCGTATTGTTAATTAACATTACTCTATTGGTATTGTGGATTTTTTATATGTCTAATTTATGATTATAATTTACGAAATCGGATGTTTAGAATTCTAAATATCTCATTTATCCTTCAAGATATTATGAGGAAATAATCCTAATTATTACGTTGTTCTAGTTTTATACTAATTTCCTAATGAGATTGACAAGTTCATCAATGTTCTCATGAACAGTTTCTATTGGCACGTTTCGACTTTTATTAAATCCTATTTTGTTTATAGGATATTTAAGTTTAAAACTTATAAAGCTTATCCATTCATCAACAATATTAATTGGCTTATGCTGCAAATAGAATCGATATTTTTCTTCAGATTGAAAATTTATCAAATGCCTTCCTCCACTAATATTTAACAAGCTAATATGTTTTTTGTCGCCTTCAGTTGAAAATACTTTTAATGAAAAGCCTTTATCTTTATTTGTATCATAGTAAATGTGTCCAGCATTAGCGCGATTTGTTTTTTCAACCATATCAACATCATTTAACTTTGAAAGTAGCTCTTTAATAAATGAATTTGAATTAATAAAATCTTTGCTAACAGGCTTCCTTGATGTATCATTTATTGTATATATTGTTTCGTCGATCAGATTCGTCAAATATTTACACGAAAGCTTTATTTGATTATTTTGGATTGTATTATAGATACTGTTAATGAAGGTTTTGATTTCCTCTAATGATAGGTCTGGCAAATGTTCTTTTTTCCCAAATATAGAATATACTTTTACACCATCCTTTTCATATAATATTTTAAACCTATTAAATTGTTCGAGATTAATACCACACTCAACCTCGATATATCCTATTTTATCACCGAAGGAATTATAAACCACGAAATCTGGTCGAGAACCTTCTTCATTTTTCACTGGAAAAATTATAGAATCAGCATTTAATTTAAATTTCTCTAAAAACCAATTATGAAATACATCAAACATCTGCAGGTGAAATAAAGCCAGATTAATCCTATTCTCAGGTTTTGAAATGTCTTCTTTGACAAATATGTTAAAAATTACATCATCTTGCATTTTGATATATTTATATGAAAAAATGCTATTATTTTAAATCTTTAATATCAATCAATACATTTATTTTATTTCTACATTTTGAGTTTAATGCAAAAACTTTCTCAACTGTTCTAATATGCCCAATCCATTCATCCTTATTTGTTATTATATCTACATCTGGAGCATTACAGAAATAAATAAATATTATATATGCATTTAAATGATTTAATTCCTTTAAATAATATAAATGAGCTAGTCTATTTGCATATTGGTAGAATGGCATTTGCCAATAGGATTTTGTGTTATCTGAATAGAATTGTTTTGTATTATCAATAGATTTTTTGATTAAATCAATTGATAGTTGCGAAGTTGCCCCAGTGTTGTAATCTACAGCTTCCTCAATATGAGCTTTAGCCTCAATCAAAAAATATTTTTTTGTATTTGTCTTTCCTAATCCATCCCATCTTGGTCCACTTATTGGCCAAAAATCATTCAATGATACAATGAGTTTATTTTTATCAATGCCTAATTTATCAAGAAATTCATTGTCATAGTATTCAGCAAAATCATCCGCCAAAGTTGGAGATAACCATTCGATAATCTCATTTTCACTAACAATTTTATTATCAAATAGAATTTTGTTTAGTATCTCAGGGTTGTCATTAATAAGCTTCCGCAACCAAAATTCACTTCTAGTTGTAATTAGTGGTCTTTTTCTTCTTGGCATAGTTTACTATTTTTCAATGAGGTTATATAATAGCATAAAAGTAAGTATGCAACATGAAAATTACTTTCATATTATTTTATAAAATCAGAAAGTCCTATTTATTAACAGTTGCCTATTTTCTTAGAATTTCTCTAATTGATTCAATAGTATTCTCAATTTGCAAAGTATCATTATCGTCAATTTCTTCTATACCAATTAAATCACACATTGTTTTTCCTAGTGGACTAATTCCCAGAGAGGAAGCACTCATCGAAATTCCGCCTCCCGTTTGCTTTAGTAGCTGTTTATTATAAATATCCATTAACTCAAAATAGAAATCTTGATATTTACCTAAATCTGCTTTATCTTTAAATGAAATCATCCAGTTTTGGGTACTTAAATCTTCTATAGTTGAAAAGTATGCCAAAATAGCTATTTGTCTATAGCTTAGCTGCTCTAAAATTCTTAACAAAGTATTTCCCTTTTCAAAATTTATGGAATTATCAAAACTTAGGTTTGCTAAGAGATTTGAATAACATCTTATTTTCTTTTCTTCATATTCGTTTCGTACTTTTAATAATGTTCCTTCTAAAATGGTCTCCGATTTAGACCTGTCATTTTCTTGTACTTCGAAAAAATCATCATTTCTTACTTTTTTCCCAGTGTCTATAATTTTAGCAATTTTTTCAAGGGCAAGAGTATAAGTTGCCCCAACTCTTGCCTGCTCTCTTGGACCCATAATCTTTTCAGATATCTCAGTACCAACTTTTTTGAAAGTAGCTCCAACAAGTGGACCAACAATTGCACCAGCAATTGCTCCAACGGGGCCAGCAATCGCAAGTCCAATAGTTGAACCAGCAACACTGCCTCCAATTTCTGAGCCTTTGTCAATTATTATTTTTAATTTTTTAAATTTCACACTACTTTTTTTCTTTTCTGTCAAATTATTGAATACTATTTTTTTATTATTGCCACGGTTGGAAGCTAAATGCAGAGGATGATTGCGGGTTTCGACAAGGTTGAATCGCACCGCCACTCTAGTGTATTACGAACTTTGTTGTCCACATGAAAATGGCAATTAATAATATTGACATTATTTATTTATCTTAAGTATTTTTTCAATATTATTTAAAAATCCATCAGTATTGTAGCCTACTAATATTCCTAAAACTAATCCACCAATGAAATCATCGATGGTCACAGGAATAAATTTCTTTTTACCAGGAATCTTACGTAGAATAAACGAAGATAAAAAAGCTAATAATACACAGCCAAAAATTTCCATCCCCCAATTTTCGGGAGCTACGTAATTTTTAAATACAATTTTCAAAAAATATCCTGCAATTGCGCCTGCAATAGCCCCCAAAGGTATTGAGTATAAAGATGGATTTACTTTTAACTCTTTCTCAATTTTAACATTCTCAAGGAAGTTACCTTTTGAGTCTAAAGCTTTTGAGTAAAAGATGTACTTATACGATGATTCTTTAAATTGACGAGGTATTTTTAATTCATAACTAAAAACGACTTCACTTTTTGATGGAACTTTAATATACCTCAACCCAATTTGCTTTTCGACTTCAAGTTGCTTAATTTTTTCAAGTTCGTTAATGCAATTAATTAGTCTTGCTTTATTTAGATTAAATGATTTAATAAGTATTGATTTCTTGTTATATTGAGTTAAATCAATAGTTTTTTCAATCTCTGCTAAATCCTCCAAATTTCTTATTTCTGCTAACCGTTCATAATTCTCCGGTAAACGCCTAAATGTTCTATAAATGTTATAATAGAATTCTTCCAAAAATTTTGAAGGGGTTAAACTTTGAATAACCTTTAATAATCGTGATATTCGTTTGCCTGATTCTTTAATTAATGGTTCTTCTTCCTCAAGTAACTCTTTTAAATAAATCTGTTTTATAGTTAATTCTAAATCAGATATTAAAGTTATCTTTCTATTTTCCAAGTTATCTAATTTAGAATCTTCTGCTGTCGTGTTAATATCTAAAATCCGACCATAGTATTCTTTTAATTCAAGAGGTTCCATGTATAACACATAAGAAGATAAATTTCTTAGACTTATTATAATTTTAAATCTTTTATCACCAACAATTTCTGTAGGGTTTATTAAAATTTCTTGTTGAAAATGCTTGCTGCTCATATTCTATTCTGTCAGAGATGAATGGTTCAGAATTAAACACAACTAGTTAATATCCGTAATTTGTAGATATAGTCATTATATCACTAGTGTCTATTAATTTTTGTTAATATTCTTCATATCTATTTTATATATAGCATTTTAACCTATCAAAACCTT
>JANXYV010000216.1 GCA_025355875.1 Prolixibacteraceae bacterium
GTGATGACTTATAATTTACGCCACTTTATCCTCAGGGCAAACACAAGCGCCAAAATAATGGCCGAATGGTCGAACAACCTTCAGGCTTTGTCTGAAAGCTCACGCCTTGGAATACCTTCTATTGTAGCGTCCAACCCGCGGAACCATGTAACAGTAGATAACTCTATCGGGTTGAGTGTGGGAACAACCGTTTTCTCGAAATGGCCTGGAGAACTTGGACTTGCTGCGATGCGCGATCTGAAACTCACACGCGAATTTGCTGAAATTGCCGCTCAGGAATGGTCGGCTGTTGGATTGCGAAAAGGATATATGTACCAGGCCGATTTGTCGACCGAACCCCGTTGGCAGCGCATTGAAGGGACATTTGGCGAAAGCGCCGATTTAGCTGCTGATATGATCAGGGAAATTGTTCTTGGTTTTCAAGGCAAGAAACTGGGAATTCATTCGGTAGCCATGACCACGAAACATTTTCCGGGCGGAGGTCCGCAGGCTGAAGGGCAGGACTCTCATTTCGACTGGGGCAAAAATCAGCATTATCCGGGCGGAATGTTTGAATATCACCTAAAACCTTTTAAAGCTGCAATCGAAGCGGGGACTTCGTCAATTATGCCTTACTATTCCAAACCCAGCGGCACAAAATTCGAAGAGGTTGGGTACTCGTACAACAAAGCCGTTATTACTGATTTATTACGAAATAAACTGGGTTTCAAAGGAATTATTAATTCAGATACCGGCCCGATTGATATGATGCCCTGGGGTGTCGAAAACCTTACCATCCTTGAACGTTACCAGAAAGCAATTAATGCCGGTGTCGATATTTTCTCAGGAAGCGCCGACCCCACTTTGTTGCTCGAAACCGTCAAAAAAGGATTGGTTACCGAAAAAAGGATCAACGAATCGATTGCGAGACTATTAAAGGAGAAATTTGACCTGGGTTTGTTCGAGAATCCGTATGTCGATCCTGAAGCAGCAGAGAAGCTGGTTGGCAATGCCGAATTTCAGAAAAAAGCCGATTTAGCCATGCGAAAATCAATTGTGTTACTGCGCAACGAAACACAGGTTTTGCCGCTTAAAAAAGGCACAAGGGTTTATTTCGAAACCTGTTACGACAATGGAAGAACAAAAACGCCAAACACCGTTATCAAGCCAGAACCAAATAAATGGAACCTCGAATTTGTATCAACTAAAGAAGATGCCGATGTTGTTTTACTGTGGCTGATACCCAATGGGGGAAGTCTGTTTAGTTCTGCCGGTAATCCGATAGAGCTGGGTTTATCGAAGAATAAAGTGGATGTTGCTCGTGTCAACGAGACCAAAAGCAGCAAACCGACCATAATAGCGATCAATTTCACCAACCCATGGGTGATTGATGAAATCGACAATGGGAATTTAAAAACAGTACTTGCAACTTTCGGAACAACTCCCGAAGCCTTGCTTGATGTGGTAAGCGGAACATTTAACCCAACCGGAAAAATGCCATTCACAACACCGGTTTCCAATAAGGCAGTTCTTGAAAATCAATCAGATGTACCGGGCTATCTGAAACCGAAGGGTTATGCGCTGTTTAAATTTGGCGATGGCTTGAGCTATAAATAGTCAAATATAGATGCTGTCGTTTTGTTTTTTAACCATTTACCATCCGCCATACAACCCGTTTTGAAGGGCCTTCTGGTAATTCTCAAGATTAAATTCATACAGGTAAGGGGCTTTATGAGCTCCTCCTGTTTTTCGTTCCTTCAACTTATTGAGAATTCCGTAGGATAACATCTTGCGTTGGAAATTACGGCGATCCAATTCTTTCGCAAGAATTGTTTCATACAATCTTTGAAGTTCGGGCATCGTGAATCTGTCCGAAAGCAGGTTGTAGCCCAATGGCTGATAATTCAATTGCAACCGTAAAGTTTCGAGCGCTTTATTCAATATCTGGTTGTGATCAAGAATTAACGAATCTACTTCACCCAGGTTTTTCCAGTCGCACAGGTCAGAAATACTATCCGGTGTTGGCTCAACTTTTGAGAAATCAACCAGCGCGTAAAAGCCGACAGAGATAAATCGCTGTTTAAACCATTCGAGATCAGGCCTTGCGCCAGATTCAACCAAGTCTTGCACGATTGGATTCCTCTTTGATCTTTCGGGTTCACTAAATACTTTGAACTGTTTCAGGAAGATATTATCCAATCCTGTTCGCTCCTGAAGAACCCTGGTTGCAGCAATTTCGATCGATTCATCTCCACGAACAAATCCTCCCGGCAATGCCCATTCCTTTGTAAACTTCCTCCTGATCAACAGCACTTTTAACTGGTTATCGTGAAAACCGAACACAACGCAGTCCAGCGAAATGTGGTTCAGAAAATGCTGATCGAAAAAACTGGTATTTTGCGTCACTGTCATTAATGATTGAATAACTGAAAATTTAATCCTACTTTTTTTGATTTCTAAAATAAAAAAAGTATCATTGCGTCGATTAGACACAAACTTAATAAATCATTACAAATTCTCTGCATCAAAATGACCGGAAAGTTTTTAACCAACTTCCGATTTTGAATAAAACACACTTGAATCACATACTTAATACACTGATATTTAATACTTAATAAAAAATGGAAACAAAACGTGATTTTCTTAAAAAAATGTCATTATTGACTTTTGGTGGAATGGTAGCCGGAAGTGTGGCCCCCGCCGTAGCCTCAAACAAGAACAGTACACCGGCTGCAGGGAAAAAGGTGATCGGTTTACAGATCTATTCCCTTGGAAAAGAACTGACAGACAATGTCCCCGATGGGATGAAAAAAATTAAAGAAATCGGCTACTCCAATCTTGAACTTGCGGGTTACGGCAACCGCAAAATGGGCCAGTACGAAGTGGAAGCCTACAAGAAGATTGTTGATGATTCAGGTCTGAAAATCACGAGTTCGCATGTGAACCCGCCTGAAAGAAAATACACAAAAGAAAACGTTGCAGGGATTGCCGAATTCTGGAAAAAAGCGGTTGAAGACCATGTAAAACTGGGAGTCAAATACCTGGTACAACCTGGTTTACCAAACATTGAGACCCACGATGATGCCAAGATTGTGTGCGAGGTTTACAACAGCGCCGGCGAAATTGCGAAAGCTGCCGGGATTAAATGGGGGTACCACAACCATAACATGGAGTTCAAACGGATTATGAGTGATGCTGAAAAAGCGCAGGCCCCAAGTCCTTCAGATTTCTGGCGTCCAAAAGGTGATATTCTTTATGACTTGTTATTAACGGGAACAGATCCAAATCTGGTTTTCTTCGAAATGGATGTATACTGGACTGTTATGGGACAGGCAGATCCGCTTGATTATTTCGAAAAATACCCAACCCGTTTCCCACTACTTCATATCAAAGACCGGTTGGTTTTGGGCCAATCCGGCATGATGAATTTTGAGAACATCTTCAATAAAGCTTATGCTAACGGGTTAAGCGAATACTATGTTGAAATTGAAAAAACAAAAGCAGGTATGACCCAATTCGAAGGGGTTAAAGGATGTTTCGATTACCTGAACAATGCCTCTTTCGTCAAATAATCTTTTTTCAAATCTTAACTGTTCGAACGAATAAACCGGTTTTATTCGTTCGAACTATTGATTGGCAA
>JANXYV010000225.1 GCA_025355875.1 Prolixibacteraceae bacterium
CGAGTGATAATCATAGATTAACTTCAGCTCTTTTGCCCAATCTTTATATTTATGAATTTCATCAATAAATAGATATTTTCCACCATGTTTTACAAAAGTACCAGCTAAATCAATCAGCTTGTTATCGGCAAAGTAAAAATCTTCAGCCGTTACATAAAGCGTCTCAGTAGGATTCAGGTTCTTTTTAATATGCTGTAAAACCAAAGTAGTTTTCCCTACTCCACGCGGTCCAACAAGTCCAATCATTCGACTTTTCCAGTTCATCTCAGTATAAATGTAGCGCAAAAAGCTACTATCTGTCTCATTTATAAGTTTCTTAGACTGTTCAAATAATTTGTCCATAGCAGTTTATTTTCAGCAAAGATAATAAATATGCACTTATCTAGTGCATATTTTAATAAAATTCGCACCGCAAGAGTGCAAATTAAAGCATGTGTGATTTTGGGTGAGAATATTTGTCATTGATTCAAATGGAATAATCCTTTTCAAAATCCTAGCATCGACTACACCATTTGAACATTGTAAAAATATTTTTCTAATAAAGTTTTTCCCTACATTAGCCTTAAAATCTAAAAGTTATATCCATGAAAACAAAAAGTATACAAGAAAAAGAGCATGTTGATAAACTTGAGGCAAGTCTAAAAGATTATATTGATCCAGATAAGAATGTGATTTCTCTGTTTGATACCGACATTCTCGTACAGGTTGTGAAAGGTCAAATTGACTTGAATAAAGTTGCATTACTTGAGTTGAAAAATAGAGGATTGGATACAAATGGGAAATGGGTTGGATTTAATAAGGACTGAAAATTTGTATAGAATCAACATATTACAAATCAAAAAATGCGAAATAGTAACCATGGAGGTTGAATATTTCCAACGAAGCTTATGCTAATTTGATCTCCTGTCTTATTTGTTCTCTTTAAAATTGTCAATATTGACAAAATTTGAAGCAGAATTCAGGACTGCGCTTATTGGGCTTGATATTAGAAAATATGCGATGATCTGGGTTCTAATCTTTAGCAGTTTTGTGTTTACGTTTTCAAAGTAATTGTTTGTGTTTTTGTGGGTTTTAAGAGGTCCTTCACCTGAGAAGAACGGTTAATCAATTCAGCAACGAAAATAGCAGGGAACGCACCGGAATTGATTTGGCACGATTATATGGGCAACAGCAGGTTACTCAAATAACTGAAATCAATAGAACTACTTATATTTATGCACCACCAGCATCTTTTCATTATAATCCCTATGGGCCACTGTTTTCTTTGCTAGACGATAAACAAGGCTTTTGAATTATAGAGTTTAATAATGATGGAGAAATAATCCCTTAACCAAAGGTTCGAATTCTCTTAAATATTTGCTTCCAGCCTGTTTGAATTCCAGCCACTATTTGAAAGCTAAGTATTGCAATCCAATCTCAGAGTTCAATTTAACCAGCACCAACTTTGATGATTCTCATGTCTGGTTGGAAATGGAAGGAAATACGGTGAAAAATCCGTACAAGATATTGCCAAGATTGTTTCAGGATTGGACTAATGAACAGATAGATCAAAATTTAGGTGAAATCGAAACTATTGCTGATGGTGGAGCAGCATTAATGGCTTATGCCAAACTTCAATATCAGGATATGAGTGAATTAGAAAGATCGGAAATTAAATCCTCACTTCTAAAATATTGTGAACTGGATACCTTGGCAATGGTAATGATTTACGAACATTTTAGATTTGATCTTCAATGACCCATTGTTTCATTTATACCAGATCGATAAATTAGTAATCAAATTGCCATTAATTTTGTCAACATTGACATTTTTAATCGAATTAGTCCGCTAGTCAAAAGGTCATCGGTCCGATTTCGTCATTCTTTACTTTGATTATCAAGATATTGCATCGATCCAAGGTCTTTTTAATTTCTGGAGTGCCCATCTGGAGTGCCCTTTTAGATTTTTTAAGTGGATTTCGAATGGATTTCATGTACTGTTTAATGGGTTTGTTTTGTGGTATTTTTATAAAGTTAGAGTTTGCGTTTTTGGTGGGTTTTAAGAGGTTGTACATATGGTTAGTCAATTAGTCAATCCATTAATGAAAATAGCAGGGAACACACCGAAATTGATTTGGCTTGAATTATAAGCATGGAGTAGATTGAATGAATAATACCTTAAATAAGTACTTAGATTATCTTTAATTTTTTGTCAATATTGACAATTTTAGATTCAGTTATTATATGGTCAAAAGGTCATCGGTTCGATTCTGCCATTTTATTTATTAATTATCAATATTTTGCAGTAATGTAAGTTCTTTTTTATTTTCTGGAGTGCCCTACTGGAGTGCTATTTTGAATTTTAAACCCAATTTATTTATTGTTAGAATTGACAAAATAAATTTTTATTGGCGCTTGATTTATTTGCTTTCAGGTAGTATTGTAATTTCAATTTAATATGGTTGTAGTGTTTATTGAATGAAAAATGCCACTTTTGTTATGGCTAAAAGACTTGGCAAGAAATATGGTTGCAACTACAGAAATAGATTTTAGTGCTGATTGGGAAAGCTATATTCAGAAAGGAGACCAGGAGGCTTTTTCAAGGATATATTATTCGCATTATGATCTGTTGTATTACGTAGGATTGAAATACATTTCAGATATTCAAGTTATAGAAGATTCAATACAGAATATCTTCATCTATTTACTCAAGCATAGAAATAAGCTTATGTCAGTGTCCAATGTCAAGGGATATTTGCTTAAATCATTTCGACGTCAGTTATTCTACGACTTAAAGAAACAAAACAAACTTTCCTTATCTAATCAGTTCACAGAAGCCCAATTCGATTACTTCAACAATACTCAGCAGGCATCATTAGATAAAGAAGAAAATGAAGAGTTAAATAATGCATTGAAAAAAAGTTTAAGCAAACTTTCGGCCAGGCAGCAAGAGATTATTTATCTTCGTTTTGATTGCGATTTAAGCTATGAGGAGATTTCTGGGATATTGGAAATTTCAGTCGATTCGTGCTATAAGTCAGTTTATCGGTCAATTAAAACCATGAAAGCAGATATTGAACTAATGCTTGTGAAAAGTAAAGACTTATTTTTCTGGTTTATATTCCACTTCAAGAAAAAATTTTAGTCGATTCTATTTCTCCTCCTTTACTGCATTTCTCTCAATTTATAATTATTTAAATACTAGCGTGATACGTGATTGTATGAAAAATAGTTGAAAATAACCAAGCTTTCTTGTCCAGATTTTCAAATTGGATTCCTCTTAAAGTAAAAATCACAACCCAAATGAATTTTGAGCATTACAAACAGTTCAGTACCGAAGATTTCCTCCTAGATGAAAACTTCCTGAAATTAGCCAAAGGTTATTCCGTTGATGGAAATGATTTGGCGCAGTTTAAAAGTCAGCTTCCTGAAAAGAGTAAAGAAATTGCATTGGCCATAGGAATCGTAAATGGATTAAAAACGATAAAACCAAGCTTGCCAATTGAAAGAAAAGCCGAGATGCTGAAAAATATCTTACAAGAAAGGAAAGCTCAATTCAGAATCACTTTATTAAAATATGCAGCATCAGTTTTG
The DNA here is from genome assembly GCA_025355875.1 of Prolixibacteraceae bacterium. GTDB lineage: Bacteria > Bacteroidota > Bacteroidia > Bacteroidales > Prolixibacteraceae > Aquipluma. The sequence continues at coordinate 3,573 of JANXYV010000225.1, forward strand.
CTTGTCGTTGGTTTAGGAGCATCATCACTTTTCCTTTTCAATAAACAATCAAAAATCGAAAGCTTTGCAGAGTCTTCCAATATTCGTTCAGAAAAGGCTGAACTCATTTTGGCAAATGGGAAAAGAGTAGAAATTGAAAGCAAAATGTCGAAAATTGAATATGCTGCAAATGGATCTAGGGTTTGCTTAAACGATACCTCAAGAATTGAGCAATCAGAACCTTCCTCCGGCGAAGGTTTTAATCAGGTAATCGTTCCATTTGGCAAACGATCTACTATCTTACTTTCAGATGGCACCAAGGTTTGGTTGAATTCAGGATCACGATTGGTTTATTCACCAGTTTTTGCCGGGAAAAGTCGTGAAGTGTTTCTGGAGGGTGAAGCATATTTTGAAGTTGCCAAAAATAAAAACAAACCATTTTTTGTGCGTAACGATGCTTTTCGGGTTAAAGTTTTAGGAACCAAATTTTTGGTTCAAGCCTATAAAAATGAAAATGAGTACAATACTGTTTTAGTTGAAGGAAAAGTTAATCTGGCAAAGAATAATAAATTATTTTCAAAGGAGTATGAACTTTTACCAAACCAAATGGGAACTCTTTCAGGCATAGATGGTGAGTTCACTATTACTAGAGTGGAAGATGTTCAGAATTACACTGCCTGGATTAATGGATATCTGAATTTCGAGAATGAAAATCTTATTAGCCTAACTAAACGTATTTCCAGATATTATAATATTGAGATTGAGGTTAAATCTTCAATTTCCGGAGCAAAATTTTCAGGTAAGCTTGACCTAAAAGATAGCCCTGAACGCATTCTGGATGGATTGTCAACCATTTTTAAAACAAAATATGAGAAACAAGGAGATAAGTTTGTGTTTTTTCAATAAATAAAAAAGCCGGCAGACGCTTGCAACATCTGCCGGACTATAAAATAAACATGCCGCAAGGCAACATGTCTAATCCCAATTCAAATTTATGAAAAAATGTGAAATTTACGAATCCTCCGGAAAAGGGAGGACGAGGAGAATTATTTTTTTAACTATGAAACTACTAACCATCCTGATTTTTGCAGGAACCATGGCTGTTTCTGCCAGTGTTTATTCTCAAAAAACAAAAATCAATCTCGAACTCAGAAATTCAAATGTTGGAGCGATTTTGAAATCGATAGAACAGGAAAGTGATTTTATCTTCATCTACGATACTGAACTGGTTAATAACCGAATTGAAAAAAGTATCTCAATAAAGGATGCGAAAATCGAGACCGTGTTGGACGAATTATTTGGTGATAGCAAAATTGCTTATTTAATCGATGATCGTCAGGTTTTCCTATATGTAAAGGATGACATCAAGCAACTGGAGAATTTGAAATCAGCCAATGAAGCGGAACAACCAAAAAAGAAAGACATATCTGGAACAGTTAAAGATAGCAAAGGTATTCCTATACCAGGGGTCAGTGTGGTACTAAAAGGTACATCCATAGGTACAATAACTGATATAAATGGAAAGTTTGAGTTTTCTGTTCCTATAGATACAAAAACCTTTGTTGTTTCATTCATTGGGATGACAAAACAAGAAGTTGCAATTGATGGTAAAACTTCGTTTAGTTTGGTCATGGAGGAGGTTGATACCGGACTTCAGGAGGTGGTCGCTGTTGGATATGGAACTCAAAAGAAAGAGACCGTGGTTGGTGCTATTTCAACAATGAAGGCTGCCGAAGTTGTCCAAACACCTACTACAAACTTAACCAATGCATTGAATGGTCGCTTGCCAGGACTTGTTGCCATGCAACGTCAAGGCCAACCGGGAAAAGATGAGTCTGAGATTTATATTCGGGGTAAATCTACTTTTGAAGCTGCAGCATCAAAACCATTGACATTAGTTGATGGGATAGAACGTCCTTTTGCGCAGGTAGATCCCAATGAGGTAGAAACAATAACAATTTTAAAGGATGCATCAGCTACAGCCGTATACGGTGTAAAAGGAGCCAATGGTGTAATACTTGTGACAACAAAGCGTGGGATACAAGGAAAGGCTGAAATAAGCTTTTCAGCAAATGTAGGGTTCCAGAACCCTACAAGAATATTGCCATTTAAAGATGCAAACGTAATAGCAGGATTAAGGCAAGCAGGTTATTATAATGATTATGGCACACTTTACTATACCCAGAATCAATTGGCAACTATTGCTCGAGTAGTTTATGGCGGAGGAAGTGAAGATGAGAAATTACTCTATCCAAATCAGAACTGGACCAAAGATGTTACATTAGAAAACGTACCACAACAACAATATAATTTGAATGTTAGGGGAGGAAGTACCTCCATAAGATATTTTATATCAGGAGGGTATTTTACCCAAGGGAGTTGGTTTGAAAATTTTGATCAGTACTATAAAGGCGTTAAAAAATACAATAGTAATTATCAATTTGATCGCTACAATTTTCGTTCAAACATCGATATAGATATTACTAAAAAATTTACAGCTACTGTAAATCTGGCAGGACGTATTGAGAATGTAAATAATGACAAGCAAGGAAGTTGGGGATTTATTCAGCAACTTTATTATAAAAACAGTTTAGATCCACCAATATATTATCCCGGAATAGGATTTGCTGCCGAGCAAGGTGGAGGAAATCTGATCGGTAGCGGGCTTGTTCAGGGTGGATTTAATAACACATCTAAAAGTACGCTGGAATCATCAGTCATATTAAAATACAATTTGGATGTTTTACTTAAAGGACTATCTGCAAGAGCAAATATTAGTTTTGACAGTGAATATGATTATTCGAAATCCTTTTGGGAGCGACCTGAAACCTTTACCAGAGATTTGAACATCACTGACGAAGCAGTATACATTAAAACCCAAACATGGGCGCCATTAATGGATACCGGCGATTCATATCTGAACACGACAAAAAGATATGAAGAAATCGGATTGGATTACACTCAACAATTTGGCAAACATGATATTACCGGACTTTTCCTATACAACCAACAAGAATTTAGAATGGGAGCGCAAACCCCGTATGTTTATCAAGGATTGGTTGGGAGGGCGACTTATGGATATAATCGTAAATATTTAGCTGAATTTAATGTCGGGTATAATGGATCAGAAAATTTTGCACCAGGCAACAGGTTTGGATTATTTCCTGCATTATCATTTGGTTGGGTACTTTCTGAGGAATCATGGATTAAAAACTTGGATTTTATCTCATGGTTAAAGATTCGAGGCTCGTATGGAGAAGTTGGAAATGACAAATTGTATATCAGTGGCCAACTGCAACGTTTTTTGTATTACAATGACTATGCTCAAATTTCAAATGGATATATATTCGGGAGTGCCGGGCGAGTGGAACCTGCTATCATTGAAGGTAGAATTGGCAATGATGAGGTTACCTGGGAACGGGCAAAGAAATCGAATATAGGAATTGAAAGTAATTTTTTTGATAGAAAGCTTGGATTTACCCTCGACCTTTTTCAGGAGTACCGGGATGACATTTTACTGTCACAGGCAAGTACTGTTCCCAGTACGCTTGGAGCAGTATTACCCGCCGTCAATAAAGGGAAAACATATAATAGGGGATATGAGATTGAAATTTTTCACCAGAACAAAATCGATGATTTCTCTTATCAAATAAAGGGCAATTATACCTTCGCAAAGAGTGAAGTCTTATTTATTGACGAACCTAGTTCTGTAGCATCATGGCAAAGAAGTACAGGACAGCCTATCGGACAACCTATACTTTATCAATGCATTGGATTTTTCCAATCACAGGAAGATATAACAAATTCGCCATCTCAGGAATTCCTTGGGAAATCAATCGTTGGAGACCGGAAATATCTTGATTATAACAAAGATGGAAAGATTACAGAATTAGACCGGATCGCTTCAGGATATACTGATATTCCTGAAATCACTTATGGCTTAAATTTAAATTGCCAATATAAAAATTTTGATTTCAGTATTTTATTTCAGGGTGTAGATCATGTTACTTTTAATGGTTTCTGGGGTCCGGTTATTAATAACACAGACGAAAATTCATGGTCTCCTTTTAAAACAACGGAAGAGAATTCCGGAGCCATTTATCCTTCTCCACACGCAACCACAAGCGTAAATGATAATTGGTCGTCAGGACCATTGGGTACTAGTATCAGCGGCGCCTATTTAAAATTAAAAAATCTGGAATTTGGATATTCACTCCCCAAATCAGCATTAAAACGTACGAATATAAGTGCCTGTAGATTTTATACTAACGCTGTAAATCTGGCTATTCTATACGATGAACTAAAAACCATAGATCCTGAAAGTGGAAGTGGTGGTGGAGTCGTTTATCCGCAAATGAAGACGGTAAACTTCGGCGTAAATGTTAAATTTTAATTTTTTTTTTATGAAAACGATATACAAGATAAGATGGATTCTAATCCTATTTTCAATCATAATTATCAACGCTTGTTCCGAAGATTTTCTGGATCGGGCTCCAACGGCAGACCTGGATCAGGAAAAGACATTCAGCGACATTCGTTTAGCCCGGGAATATCAAATTGGGCTTTACAAATCATTGGTAGGTGGATTTTATAATTTCAGTGGAGATCCTGGACAGTTCTCACTTGAATTCATCTCAGATATTGATGGTCATTGCATGGGCGCATATTTTAACACTTCGTGTATAGATATACTTGCAGGTAAATTGCAAAACACTTCAGGATCAAGTGCCTATGAAGTGGAGTTTAAATGGGCCAATTGCTACAAGAATATTCGGGCGATCAATATCTTTTTAGAAAATTACATGAAAGTTCCTTTGAACACGGATGCTGATCAGAAGGAAATGAACAGTATGGTAGGTGAAGCCTATTTTTTGCGTGCTCATAATTATTTTGAATTGGTAAAACGCTGGGGAGGTGTTCCTCCAGTGTACAAAGTTTTAACAGTTTCAGATGAACAGCGAATTCCGCGTGCAAGTATTAAAGCAAGTATAGACTCAATTGTTGCGGATTGTGACCGGGGTGCTAAATTAATGGATACTCAAGTGTCATCCTCTCAATGGCTCGGAAGAATTACAAAAGGAGCTGCTATGGGATTAAAAGCCCGTGCCTTATTATGGGGTGCAAGTCCCTATTGGTCGGCACATAATTCGGGTATGGAATATTCAGATGCAGCTAAAGCAGCCCTGGATGTTATTGATCTGAATGTTTATAGTCTTATGCCTAAATACAAGGACGTTTTCATGGTTAATTATAACCCTGAAGTGATCTACTTTCATAATGATGTGGTTCGTGCAACATGGCAGTTTATGAATTTTGTACCTATTCCACTTGGAGGCTGGTGTGGTGGGAATATGCTGGCAACACAAGAGTTTGTAGATTGTTACGAGATCAAAGACGGAAGTGGTAAATACGTTCCTTTTGATCGAAATAATCCGGATCATTTAGCTAATATGTATAACACCGACAGAAGAGATCCCCGTTTTAAAGCATCCGTTCTATACAATGGAGCAAAATGGCAAGGTTTAACTTGTAGTTATTATGTAGGAGGTTCATTTGGTAACGGGTATACTAATAATTTCTATACAGGTTATAATTTCATTAAATGGCTTGATGAAGGTGTTCATATTGGTGGATTGGTTGGCCAATATGGATCGAGGCAGACAAATTGGATTTTTCTTCGATATGCTGATATTTTATTGATGTATGCCGAAGCACAGAACCAAGTGGGAGGGCCAAATTCAAGCGCAGGTGGAAGTGGTAAAACTGCATTATGGGCTATTAATCAGGTAAGAGAACGTGCAGGATTAACCGATTTGCCTAACGGGATTTCGAAAGAAGATTTTGATGAGCGGCTTAGGAACGAACGTGCAGTGGAGCTGGTTATTGAAGATCAACGTTATTTTGATGTCAAACGCTGGGGTATTGCCGACGTAATTGGAAAGGATGTCCACCAGGCAATCGCTACAAAAAATGCTGATGGCACATTTACTTACGACTTTTCGCAGACCGCTGGTCCTGTCAGGTTTAAATATTCGGTGCCTGATCAGTTCGTTCTATATCCAATTCCGGTATCTGATATTACAAAGAATCCAAATTTGGTCCAAAATCCAGGTTGGCAAGATATTATGAGAACTTCCAATTAATATAACGCTAATGCTAATCAATCACTTTTGTATTTGCTAATAAATAAAAATATGAAAAAACATAAATTCAATAATTTTCAAGCTATACCAATACTCCTCCTATTATTTTTATTTGAATCTGCTTATGTATATGCACAATCGGATGGAATAATTGAGAAAAGAGATTCGACAATCGAAATTGGGTACAATATAAAAAGTAAGACTGTAGCAGTTTCTTCACTTAAGGGAATGGATATTGAAACTCATGCCACTGACAATCTTAGCAACTCATTAACAGGATTTCTTACCGGAGTTTCTTCACAGCAAATGGGCGGAGAACCGGGTAAAGATGGAAGTTTAATCTGGATAAGGGGTTTTAGAACTCTTAATAATGGATATGGATCTCCACTGGTTTTAATTGACAATGCCCCTGGTGATTATACCGCTTTGGATCCAAATGAGATAGAAAGTATACAAGTTTTGAAAGATGCTGCAGCTACTGCAATTTATGGACAACGTGGTGCCAATGGAGTGATTTTAGTCACAACAAAACGCGGGGTAGCAGGTAAATTAACTATTAAGTTGGATGCCCAAGTGGGTATGCAGGAATTAACAGGCCTCCCAAATTTTTTAAATTCTTATGATTATGCACGATTGGTGAATGAGGCAAAATACAATGAGGGCGATTTGTTACCCTATTACAATAGTGAAATATTGGATAAATATAAAAATCAAACCGGAAATAATATTTATACGAATCCAAGTGTTGACTATGTGGGAGAGTTCTTAAAACCAACTGCACCAACACAAAGGTATTCACTAAATCTTTCCGGCGGTAGTGAAACTGTAAAATACAACATCGTATTAGGGACAATGAATCAGGATGGTTTTTATAAGTATGCCCAAAACGATCCAAAATATTCTACCAATGCCAGCTCCAACCGTTATAATTTGCGCACCAATTTGGATGTTCAGATTTCTAAGCGACTTAATTTGAAGTTTAATATGGCTGGGCAGCTTATAAAATATAAATCTCCCTATGCTGGTACAAGTGCTATTTGGGGTGAAATCATGCACGAGCGCCCCAATGCTTATCCGGTTTTTACTCCGTCGGGCAATCTGGGAGGTACCTCCAATAACTTCAATAATCCGGTGGGTTTGATGTCACGGTCGGGATATCTGGAAACAAATGATCGAAATTTTCAGGTAACAGGACAGGCGATACATCAACTTGATTTCATAACCAAAGGATTGTCAGTAACTCTTTCTGCAGCTTATAACGGATACAATTCTTATGGCTTACAAAAGAAACAGGAGTATGCTGTTTATTCGGTTGATGAAACATTGTTCGAGACTAAATATGGCGAGGATAAGCCGTTGCAGGTTGGAACTGATTTAAGTAACAACATGAATTATATTACTTCACTGTGGTCATCTCTAAACTATGACAGGACATTTGGCGACCATGCAATTCAGGCTTCGGCTCTGGTGAACTTTGATAGTAAAAGTATTCCTAAGTTTTCACCATACGTAAACCTGAATTATGGGGCTACATTGAATTATGGTTATTTAGACCGCTACTTTTTGGGTGGGTCTATTGTATATTCCGGAAGTGATAATTACGCACCGGAAAGTCGGTTTGGAACTTTTTATTCCATATCAGGAGCCTGGGATATTCATAAAGAATCGTTTTTAAATGACGTAGATGCGGTAAGCCAGTTAAAAGTCAGAACATCATACGGTTTAACGGGTAATAATGGACAGCCTAGCGATGCCCAGCGTTATCCTTATGAAACACTCTATACGTCAACCTGGCCCACTTTCGGTTTAAATCCAAGCGCCGTGCAGGGTGTTACTGAGTCTCAAACAGGGAATCCTTTTTTTACTTGGGAAAAGGCAAAGCAATTTAATATTGGACTGGATGCAGAATTCTATAATAGAATCTATTTATCATTTGATTATTTCACTGATCACCGGTTCGATATTTTGGCAAACCCCTCCAATAAATTTCCCGATATTTTAGGATATTCTCTTTCATACGCCAATATCGGAACTGCGAATACTAACGGTTTTGAAGCATTGATCGGAGTTAAGCAAACTGCCGGAGATTTCGTGATTAATGCAGATTTAAATGCATCATTTTTCCAGAATAAAGTAGTTGAGAATGGTGAAGTTTCTGGATTGTATTCCAATCAGCAAGGAATTGGCAAACCAAGTTATGGCAACTGGGGCCTTCAGGCAATTGGGTTCTTCTATGACGATGCTGAAATTGCCAATAGTCCAAAACAAGAATTTGGAACTTATGCGCCGGGCGACGTTAAATATGCCGATACAAACAAGGATGGTAAAATTAATGCACAGGATGTAACCAGGATTGGTGGAGCAGGTGTTCCGGAATTATCTACTGCGGCCAATTTAAAAATTACCTATAAAGGAATTGATCTTGGGATTCAAATTGTAGGACAATTTAATCGAAGTGTATGGGTACCAAGTGAATTTAACAATGCCATACCTAATGGAGGCAAATTGGCAGAAGATGCGAATTTGCGTTGGGCAAACTATATCGATCCTGTTTCGGGTGAAGCAATTGATACGCGGAGCCAGGCAAAATTTCCCCGGTTACTGACCACGGTTTCTACTAATAATACTCAGAGTTCAACATTATTTGTAAGAGGTGCAGATTTTGTGCGGATCAAAAATCTTGAAATTGGCTATACCTTACCACAACTGTGGTTGAAAAAAATAGCAATAGCAAATGTTAGATTCTATGTCAATGGGTATAATTTGGCATTAATCTATGACGAATTGAAAACCGGAGATCCGGAATATCCTGGTGCCTGTATATGGGGTTATGGTAAAACCAGGATCATCAGTGTCGGAACATCCATCAAATTCTAAGCAGGTAAAATAAATAAAACTAAAAAGTTATGAACTATAAAATATTTTTAAATGGCTTAATGCTTCTTCTTATCACTTTGTTGTTTTCGTGCACAAAGATGTTAGATAAGGAGTATGAAGTAACCTTGGGTAGGGATCAGATTTTGAGTGACCGGGAGCTTATGATTGGATTGGAAAGCAATATTTATTATTATCTGCCCCGGAACAATGGATATTCTTTTAATTGCATCGATAATGCCATGTTGGATTGTGCAACGGATGACGGGATGGAATCGTCCGGTTTATCCACAATTCATAAAATGACGAACGGAGCCTGGAGCCCACAGAATGTAGTTGATGATCAATGGTTTCAGTTATATGCCGGGATTCGAAAATGTCAAATGTTTTTAACATCCATTGGCCAGACAAATGTTGTTGAGAATAATGAAGTCATAGGGAACGACGGAAAACCTACTGATGAATCGCATCTTCGGGATCGCTTAATCGGTGAAACCTATTGCATGCAAGCTTTATTCTACTTCGAATTGATCAAACGATATGGAGACGTACCAATGGTTACATCACTATTAAACCCAAATTTAAGTGAATTGGATATTCCCCGTACATCGTATGATGCGGTAGTAGATTCTATTGTAGCATGGTGTGATAAAGCAGCGCCGGTTTTACCCATACAATATTCCGATGCCTCCAAAGGTCGCGTAAATAAAGGTGCGGCTTTACTCCTGAAATCCCGCACCCTGTTATATGCAGCCAGTGTATTGAACAATCCGACAAATGATAAATCAAAATGGGTTTTGGCTGCAAATGCGGCAAAAGCAGTGATTGATTTAAGTGAAAATAACGGTAACGCTTATGCATTAAGTTCTGCTGTCGATGCGCCATTTTTTACTGTTTTTGATAAAGAGATTATACTTCCTTGTGCATATACCAACCGTAGCGATATCGAGTCACTGAATTTTCCCAATGGATACTCTCGAGGAAAAGGACATACCAATCCAACTCAAAATCTGGTTGATGCATTTGAAATCAAGGTGAATGGTGTATTTGTTCCATATGATCCGACTAATCCGGCACATGAATCAAAAATGTACTCCGTTGATCGGGATCCTCGTTTAGCAGCGACTGTACTATATAATGGAGCCACTTTTAAAAGTCGCAAAGTTGAAACTTTTGTAGGTGGTTTAGATGGGCTAAATAAAACCATTGACTACACGAAAACCGGATACTATTTAAAAAAATTCGTAAATCCATCCATCAATCTAGATGAAAATGGCACCAGTATGCACTCATGGATACTATTTCGCTATGCCGAGGCTTTATTGAACTATGCTGAAGCACAAAACGAAGCAATTGGCAGTCCTGATGCATCAGTTTATGCCCGGCTAAGTCAGGTTAGAACCAGAAGTATGGGTGCAGCGGGCAACCTCGAACCTTCGTTGGGCTGGACGCAAGATCAAATGAGGCAAAGAATCAGAAATGAACGACGGGTAGAATTTGCATTCGAAGAGCATCGCTTCTGGGACATTCGCCGATGGAATATCGGCACGGATATTCTGAATAAACCAATTTATGGATTGAAAATATCCAATGGTACGACTTCGGCTATAAAAGAGCGATTCAAAGTAGAGGATAGGCTGTTTGAACCGAGAATGAATCTCTGTCCAATTTCAGAAAATGCAGCACTAAAAGCACCGACTACCGGACAAACAAAAGGATGGTAGATTTTCGATTATCAGATAGTAGGTTTTAGTTATTAGTTAAAGTTAGTCTATATCAATTTCCGTTGCCTTGAGCAACGGAGATTGATTACAGATTGTTTGTTTGCTGATTTTTAAAAATTTACAATTCAAAAATAATGTTATTGCATTGAATTACATGCTAATATAATAGTTTAAATGAAAATTCCATTACTAACAATCTGCCTGTGCATTACTTCTTTTTGCCTGTGTTTTGGTGAAAATAAGGAGAAGACAACTCAAATCCATCTTGAGAAAGGTGAAAAAGTTTGGGCTGGAATTATTAACGATGGGAGCCTTATGCCATTGAAATCGGGTTATCGAATGGATTTTTATGCCAATAATAAATACAACCAGACTCAACCACTTATTCTTACCAGCTCGGGGCAATTTGTATGGAGTGAAACTCCATACGAGTTCATTGTTGGAGAAAATGAAATTACAGTAAATAGTTCTTTTGGCGAAGTGATCACTGGAAAACACGGCACTAATCTCAAAGAAGTGCAACAATTTACTTCGCAAAAATTCTTCCCCGCCAGTGGATTATTACCCGATACCTTATTAATCTCTTCACCACAATATAATACCTGGATAGAATTGAACTATAACCAAAATCAAGCTGCCATTTTAAGTTATGCGAAGGCTATTATTGATAATGGTTTTCCTCCCGGAGTCATCATGATTGATGATTCGTGGCAGGAGGATTACGGCGTATGGTCTTTTCATCCGGGTAGGTTTTCCAATCCAAAAGAAATGATTCGTGAACTTCATGCCATGGGTTTTAAAGTCATGTTGTGGATTTGTCCATTTGTGAGTGCTGATCAGGCGCGTCTTTATACAAAATTGAAAGATGATCAGGCATTTTTATTGGAGGAAGGAAATAAAGAACCTGCGATGATTCGATGGTGGGATGGTGTTTCTGCTTTGCTTGATTTTTCAAATCCCAAAGCTGTTACCTGGTTTAATAATCAATTGGACTATTTGGTAAAAGATTATGGCATTGATGGATTTAAGTTCGATGCAGGCGATATGGAATATTATCCTGCAAATACTTCAAGCATGGGAAATTTTACACCGAATCAACATTGCGAAAGGTATGCACAGTTTGGACTTCGATTTCCTTTGAACGAGTATCGTGCCTGCTGGAAGATGGGTGGGAAACCCCTAGTTCAGCGTCTGGCCGACAAGTCACATAAGTGGGAAGACCTGCAGCTGTTAATTCCAAATATGATTGTAGAAGGTTTAATGGGATATCCTTTTTCTTGCCCTGATATGATTGGGGGAGGTGGACTTTCTGTTTTCTTTACTGAGAGAGGATTACTAAATCAGGATTTAGTCGTTCGTTCAGCTCAGTGTCACGCCTTAATGCCAATGATGCAGTTTTCAGTAGCACCATGGAGAGTATTGGATAAAGAACATTTAGAGGCGGTTCAAAAGGCAGTTGCTGTAAGAGAAAAATTCAAATCATTGATATTGAAACTGGCGCATAAATCTGCAATCAGCGGTGAACCTATTCTTAAAAGTCTGGAATATGTATTCCCTGGTCAAGGATTTGAAAATATTACTGATCAATTTATGCTTGGTGATAATTTGTTGGTTGCACCGATGTTGTTGTCAGGACAAAAAGGACGAAATATTATGCTTCCAAAAGGAAGATGGAAGGCAGATGATGGGCAAATCTTCACAGGTGGGAAAGAAGTATTTCTGGAAACTCCTATTAATAGATTGCCCTATTTTGAAAGAATTAATTAATAGAAGGTGAATTAAAATGAAAAACAATATAATTAATCACTTAAATTTTAAAATTATGAAAGCAAAATTTTTTACTTTATTGGGATGTTTATTTATGAGTTTATTTGCATTGGCACAGAAACAGATACCTGCTGGCCCAATTGCAAATTTTGATGACATCATGCCAGGGGCAATGAGCAATTCATGGGATGAAATCAAAGATCCAGATGCTTTTGCAGTGGTTGATAATCCATTAATTGATGCAACAAATGTCAGTGCAAAGTGCTTGAAAATCATGATAAAGGATACTTATAAGCCTTGGGGTGGTCCACCCGAATGGACTGCTCAGGTTATAAATTTCAAAGACTCTGCAACGATGTTAGTGGATAAAACCAGTACTACCCGCTATTTGCATGTTAAGTTTTTGGCGAATAAAGTTGGACAGAAATTGGGATTTAATTTAGTTCATGCATCAGGTCAAGCCGTGTCATTTACCTACATCGTTGGAGCACGCGATACCGCAAAATGGATAGAAGTAGTTTATGATCTCAATTTAGAACAAAATATGTACGATTGGTTTCTCTCATTTACGGTTAATCAAGACCTTGATTTTACCATAAATGGATTTAAGCAGGAAACAACTTATATTGATGAGATTGTAATAAATGATGTTGCCACTTCTTCAAGTTCATCATTACCTGAAAAAGTTTTAGCTGATTTTCAGACTGTTTCCCCCGGATTAAGTGGCAATTGGGGTGAAATTACAGATCCTGAAGCACTTACCATTATTGATAATCCGGTTAAAGACGGTATTAATGGAACTGCGAAATGCCTGAAGATTCTGCAAAAGGAATCTTATAAGCCATGGGGTAACGGTGACTGGTATGGTGCAGTTTTGGCTTTATCACCTGAATTACTTTTTGATAAAACAAATGGATCTCATTTTCTGCACTTCAAATATTACAGCAATTCAGTAGGAACAAAAATGAACTTCGAAGTTTTGCAGTCAAGTGGTGTATTGTATGATTATCCTTTAACTGTAAGTGAAGCCGGGAAATGGGTCGAGGTGGTTATCAATTTGAATGTTCCTGAATTTGAAGTCACAACTATTAAGGAGATCGTATTTAATCCGAACCAGACCTATCAGGCTGATGGTCATACTGCTGACGAAATCACTTATTTAGACGAGATTGTAATTAATGATATTGCTACCACAGCTACACCTGAACCATCGACAAGGATTTTAGTTGACTACGAAACGTTTACTCCTTTAATGTCGGGAAACTGGGGTGCAATCACAGATTCTGAGGCTTTGACAGTTGTTGATAATCCATCGAAGGAAGCTGTTAATGAAAGTGCAAAATGCTTAAAAATCCTGCAAAAGGCAAGTTATCAACCTTGGGGTAATGGAGATTGGTATGGTGCTGTCTTGGACATACCTAAGATTGATTTTGATAAAACCAAGGCATCACATTACCTGCACTTTAAATATCTAAGCTTTATCCTTGATACGAAGATTAATTTTGAAATCCTGCAAAATGGTAATACAAAATATGATTACCCAATGACAGTTAGCTCTGCTGGAAAATGGGTTGATGTTGTGATAGACCTAAATGTTCCAGAATTTACCCTCACGTCTATCTTTGAGTTTTTCTTTAGTCCAAACCAAACGTATCAAACTGATGGCCACACTGCTGACGAAATTACATATCTTGACGATATTCTAATTAACGATGTGCCGACTGTTATTACTTCTGTATCTCCTTTATCAAATAATTCTTTGTCGATTTTTCCAAATCCGGCAAGCGAAATTTTGAATATTCGTGGTATTACCGAAGAAACTACAGCAAGTATTTATACTGTGAACGGGAAACTAATGCAAGCCAATAAACTGTTTAATAATAACAGCCAAATTAATATCAATAGCTTATCAAAGGGAATTTATGTTGTCAGGCTTCAAACTGGCAAAAATACAGTGGTCGAGAAATTTGTAAAACAGTAGTTCGATGATTTATCAAATAATAGAATAAAGCAAAGTTTGATTTGGAAGTAATAGTGAATGTTCTGGTAGTCAGCAGTCTTTAAGATTGTTGACTACCTTCTTACTCATTTATTAAAATCAAAATAAAATTGAAAAGGCAATGTACTTTACCCATTATTCTTACACGTACAATGTTCAATTTAACCATCATATAAAAATGAAAAAATATAAATTCAAATCTGGTATAGTCTTGATTGGCCTTCTAACATTGTCTATGATAGCGTCTTTGGTAGGTTGCAAAGACACTGAAACTCTTGCAAACTTTGATAAAAAAATCATCCAGTTCAAATTTGAGAAATCAAAAAATCCTGTATTGGCGGAAGACTCTATCATGGGTATTGTTGATGAAGTGAATCACACCGTTACGTTAACGATTGATCAGTTGGGGGTAGATATTACTCACATGATCGCAAATTTTGAAGTTTCCGATTTGGTTTCTATTGCGATAGGGAAAAAATCGCAGGAAGATGGGATTACTGCAAATGATTTCTCCGGATCAGTTGTATATACTCTTACAGCAGTAGATGGTTCTACCCTGGATTATTCAGTCTTAGTAAAAGTTCCAAAATACAACGGAAGCAAACTCGAGAAAATTTCATTTAAAAGTTCATTCAATACTAATTTGGAAGGTGATATTAAAGGTGTTATTGATGAAACAACCCATACTGTAAATTTCACAATGCCATTCGGAACAAATATCAATGCGTTAAAAGCCAGCTTCACTTCTTCAATAAAATCTACAGTAAGTATTGGTGGCGTATTACAAGTGAGTGATGTTACAATTAATGACTTTTTGGTACCCAAAATATATTCGGTAAAATCGGAAGATGGAAACAATACACAAGATTATACAATTACAGTAGTTGTTGAGAATATCATGAGTTATAAAATCACATCACTAACCGAAGCCAATGCTTTTAACCCAGTTAACGGGTCAGTAAGAAATTTAACATTAACAGGTTTTGGAATAAATGATGCCGTAATAAAAATGATAGCCTCTAAACAATTCAATATACTTGGCACACTTCTGATTGATGGAACAAAAATTACAAGCACCAAGGGTCTTATTGATGTCATCGAATGTAAAGGAAGTATCATATTCAGAAATAACGCTTTACTTGTTGATCCTGAAGGGTTTGCTAAATATTCTAAGATTGAAGGCGATTTAATTATAGAAGGTAATTCGAAATTTCAGCTTTGGAATCCGGGTGGGTTAAACTTGATTGAACGGGTTGAAGGAACTGTCAGAATAGTAAGTCAGAATATATTATCGAATAGTCTGGCATCCTTAAATTATGTAGGTGGAGATTTTCATATTGAAGGTGGTGGTAAAATTATGCAGCTCTGGGATTTCAAAGGAATGCCAAACCTTGAATACATAGGAGGCAGTCTGATTTTAAAGAATAATTGGTTTCTGTATGATTACGATGCACTTAAATCCATCAAATATATTGGTGAAAATATTAATATAACTGGTAATAATTCGGGTTATCCAGACAAAGGCGAAGCGCAAGTAGCTTTAGTTAAATATTTTAAAGATAATAATGTAATAAGCAGCTCTTGTGTTATAACCATTGCTTTATGGGATGGCACACCCGTGGTATATAGATAAGTAAAAACTAATACAATATAGGTTGATTTAGAAGATAAATATTCTTCAAAGGCAAGTCTTTCAGAACTATAAATTAGTAAGGAGAGACTTGTTTGCTGAAGAAAAATATTAGGAGTATAAAAAGTGATAATAATCCAAAAGTATTAAGAATTTTAAATATATGGATCTAAATATTATACGGCAGTCTTCAGTTTTTTTTATAATAATTTTGTTTGCAAACATATGCATGTCAGGCAATAAGGTGCAGCTAAAATCAACAGTGATGTGGATGGACAAACCGGCACAAGTTTGGAACGAAGCAACTCCGATAGGTAATGGGCAATTGGGCGGAATGATCTATGGTGGCATAAAGTATGAAAGGATCAAAACAAACGATGATACATTTTGGTCAGGAGTACCAACTGATTTGCAGAAACCTCAGGTTGCTCAATACATCCCTTTTATTAGAAAACTAATATTTGAAGATAAAACGAAAGAAGCTCAATATTTAATAGATTCAAAAATTCTAGGTGTAAACAATGAATGTTATATGCCATTGGCTGATATATTATTAGAGATAAATGACAGTTTGCCAGTAACCAATTATCGACGTGAATTGGATTTAAATAATGCTGTGGTGACAATCACGTATACTCAAAATGGGATTGATTTTAAAAGAGAAATATTTGCTTCTAACCCCGATCATGCAATAGTAATAAAGCTTTCTGCTGATAAATCCCATGCAGTTAATTTGAAAGCAAACTTAGTGAGTTCTGTTCGATATGAAACCAGAATTGAAGGTAATCAGTTCATTATTAACGGTAAAGCTCCAAGTCGCGCTTATCCCCATTATGAAGGGAAAAAGGAAGCTGTTTACGATGAACGAGGAGGAATGCGTTTTGAAGGGCGATTGATAGTGAAGCAGAATGGTGGGATTTTGAATAATAATAATCAGAGAATAGAGGTAAAGAATGCAAATTCAATTCAAATTGTGTTTGTTGAAGCTACAAGTTACAATGGATTTAATAAAAACCCTTTTACAGAAGGTAAAGATGAGAAAGAGTTATGCCTGAAAAAGGTAAATAAAATAATTTGCAAAGACTTTAACGAATTATATCAATCGCATGTACAAGATTATTCAAGATTATTTAATCGTGTGAGTATTGATTTGGGAAATTCAGCAGAGTCAATACTTCCAATAAATAGACGGATAGTAAATTATAAAAAAGGAACAGATCCTTCACTCACAGCTTTATACTTCCAGTTTGGAAGATATTTGCTTATTTCATCGTCTCGACCAGGTACATTGCCTGCTAATTTGCAAGGAATTTGGAATGATGATATGCAACCTGCATGGAGTTCTAATTGGACAACAAATTGCAATCTAGAAATTAATTACTGGCCAGTTGAAGTGTCAAATCTGACAGAATGCCATCTTCCATTGATTGAATTAACTCGTAATACAGCTGTTGATGGCGCTAAAACTGCAAAAAATCTTTATGGCGCCAGAGGTTGGATGGCTCATCATAACCTCGATTTATGGCTTTCTACTTGGCCTGTTGGAGGTTCTGGTCAATGGGCAATTTATCAGGTTGGTGGTGCATGGTTGTGTCAACACATTTGGCAACACTATTTATTTACAATGGATAAGCAGTTTCTCAAAGACAATTATGATTTACTGAAAGGAGCTTCGCTTTTCTTTATCGACGCTTTGCAAAAGGACAAAGCAGGCTTTTTGGTAACCAATCCTTCAGTTTCGTTCGAAAACACGTTCAAAAAGCCTAATGGAGAAACTGGTTGGGCCTGTATGGGGTCGGCACAAGATATGCAAATCGTGCGTGCGCTTTTTGAAAACACCATGAAAGCCGCAGATATGCTTAATGATTACGACTTTAAAGGAGAAATTAAGAAAATCTACGATAAGTTACCCCCTATTAAAATTAGTTTTACCACAGGGCAATTACAAGAATGGAACGATGACTGGGAGCCTGAAAATCCTTTCAATGGGATGTTGGCAAATGGCTGGGCATTAGTAGAAAGTGAACTTATTTCTTTGCGAAAAACTCCCGAACTGGCAAATGCATTTCGCAAAACGATTGAATATCGGAGACCGAGTGATTATTATAATTGTGGAAGCTGGACTGGTGCTTTCCCTGCTAACTTTTGGGTGAGATTAGAGGAAGGTGATAATGCTCAGCAGGTTATAGAAAAACATTTTATGCAAGCGCTTGCCCCAAATTTAACATCCAATTTTAACGCTGGTGGAGTCAGAGATAACATGTCCTGGCAGATAGATGGAAATTTGGGGATAACAAGAGCAATTGCCGAAATGTTACTGCAAAGCCAAGATGGTGAAATAAGTCTGCTACCTGCACTATCTACAAAATACCCAACAGGATTTGTAAAGGGGCTTCGGGCGCAAGGCGCATGCACTATTGACATAGAATGGAAAGATGGATTCTTGATAAAGGCATCTGTAACATCTGATTTTGGTGGAGAATTCACACTTCGGTATAAAGAAAAAACGCTCCAAATAAAACTTAAAGCAAAGGAAAAAATGACTGTAAACAGTAACCTGGTCTGATTTTTAAATCGAATAATAATGATGTAAAGAGTACATAATAGTTTAACCAGTAAATAAATGAAGAACTCTATATCTTGCTTAGTGCTAATATTGATTCAATTTTTGAGTAACAGCCTTTATGCCAATATAAGCTTACCCAAATTTTTCTCGAATAACATGGTTTTACAACGTGATATGCCAATTCATGTGTTTGGAAATGCTACGGCAGGTGAAATGGTAAACGTAACTTTCAATGGTCAGACGGCATCCGCAAAGGCAGAAAACTCCGGGAAATGGGAGATTACACTGCCAGCAATGGTTTTTGGTGGTCCATATACCCTGAATGCTCAAGGTTCAGCCAATAGCATTAAATTGACCAATGTTCTTATTGGTGATGTATTTATTTGTTCCGGTCAATCAAATATGGAATTTCAATTGAATGCAGAAGCATCCGCAAATACAGAAATTCCGGCTTCAGGAAATGACAATATAAGGTTGATTACGGTGCCGAAGAATTTCAATACGGTTGAACAAACTGATATTCCGCAAGCATCTTGGCTTGTCTGCAATCCAACATCTTCAGAAAACTTCTCAGCAGTGGCTTATTACTTTGGGAAAAATATCCAAACCAATCTGAAAATACCTGTTGGACTTATCAGTGCTGCCTGGTGGGCAACTTCTATCCGATCCTGGATGGCTTGGGATAACATTACAACTGTTGATGCTCATTACAAATCATATTCTGGAAAAACAATTGAACAGGCTTCCGGTAAAAACCAAGCTGATTATTTATTGGATGTTTCAGGATTTGCTCCAGCATGGCCTTCTATGGTTTATAATGGCATGATTAGTCCATTCACCAGGTTTCCGATTAAAGGAGCAATTTGGTATCAGGGTGAAGCCAATACCGGCGAAGCGAATATCTATAAAGACCTTTTTCAGGATATGATTGCCAGTTGGCGAAAAAAATGGGGATATGATTTTGGTTTCTTCTGGGTTCAACTTCCTGGATACGGTGTCGAAAGTTTAGTTCCTCAGGAAAGCCAATGGGCCGAACTTCGTGAAGCTCAAAATTCAGCACTATCGATTCTAAAAACCGGGCAGGCAGTGATAACTGATCTAGGCGATGCAACCAATCTTCATCCCACGAATAAGAAAGATGTTGGCTACCGTCTGGCGCAAGTTGTGTTAAAAGTGAACTATAATCAAGAAATATTGGGTTCAGGGCCAGTTTACCAGAGTTTAACAAAAATTGGAAGTGATCTTGTTCTTGATTTTTCAAACATTGGAACAGGGCTCTCATCTAAAAATAATGAGGATGTTTTATCGGGTTTTGAAATTTCTGGTAGCAATAAAGTTTTTTTTATAGCTGCTGCTACAATCAACGGAAACAAGTTAACCGTCTCAAGTACCAATGTTGCTATTCCGGTTACCGTTCGATATGCATGGGCTGATAATCCTCGAAAAGCAAACCTGGTTAATAGTGATGGGTTGTTGGCATCTCCGTTTAGAACAGATAATGACCCACCTTTAATTAGCACAATTGCTAATTTTGAACAAATCACACCTTCAATTTCTGCGAGCTGGGGCGAAATCAAAGATTCTTCGGCCTTAAACGTAGTTGATAATCCCTTTCCTGATGTTACTAACGGGAGTACAAAATGTTTAAAAGTATTGCAAAAGGTAAGCTATAAACCTTGGGGCAATGGAGATTGGTATTCATCTGTTTTGCAATTTCAAGAGGTGAAAATAGATAAAACAAGTGCATATCATTATCTGCATTTTAAATACTTCTGTAACACGGCTACTGCTGAATTAAAAATCAGACTTGTGAAATCGAGTAGCGAAGTTTTTGAATATGTAATTACAAATCCAACATTAGGGAAATGGGTAGAAGTTGTTGTTGACCTGAGTGTTGCTGCTTTTCAAATAAATACCTTTACTGTTATTGAGTTTTATCCCAACCAGCGGTATCAAACCAATCGACATACAGCCGACGAAATCTCTTATCTGGATGATGTTGAAATTAATGACAGTGCTGATAGTTCTACCGGAATTTCAACAAATTCAGAAAACAACATTGTACTGTTTCCCAATCCGTCAAATTATATCCTGAATGTATCGGGTATTACAGAACCAACTATTGCCAGTATCTTCAATTCAAACGGAAAGCTGATGCGGGTAGAAAAACTGCTAAAATCAACCAGTCAAATCAATTTGGATGGATTGTCTTGCGGTTTATATATTATCAGATTGCAAGCGGGAAAAGATGCAATCGTTGAAAAATTTGTAAAGTTATAGTCCAAGAAAATGAGAAAATATTTAATAATATGCCTGTCATTTATAGGGTTTCTGAGTACCTTTTCTTTGCTGGGTTGCAAGCAAGATAATGCACCAGTAGCAGGGGATAGTGATCCAAAACCTAGTACGACCATCGTTTCCAAAGTAGAGACCATCGGCACACACCGATATATTGAAGCAAACGGGAAGCCTTATTTATCGTATGGTGTGCACCTTCGAACAGATGATTTGCTGGATTGGGACTATAGCGCTCAATCGATTGCCCGAATTGAGGAGTACTTTCAAAAGGCTGCTGATTTAGGGTTCAAAACAGTCATAATATCCTTTGCCTGGGATAAAATGGAAACTTCACCCGGAATTTACGACTTCAATATACTCTTACGCCCAATGCTGAACTATGCCTATCGGTATGATCTGAATATTGAGCTAAACTGGTTTGGATCAACGCTGAATGGTTGGCCTGGTGGTCCGTCTTATATTACGAATGATCGAATAACTTATCCCCGAATAAAGAATGGCATAATTGCTGACTCTTATGACTTTACGAATTCAAATGTGGTAAACAAAGAAATTTTGGCGCTCAAAGCATTAATGAACTTTATAGATATTACCGATGTAAAGAAAAGAATTATAAGTATTTGCCCTTCAGCCGAGCCAGATAACTGGTCTATCAATGGAATGGCCTGGCAAGGACAAAAAGATGCAGTCATCAACAATATGCTTTCTCCCGTTGGCAAAGAACTTCAGGCCTGCAATCGTAAATTGATCGTAAAGACTTATTTTTCTGATGTCAACAGTGGAATAGCTCAGGTACTAAATGCCGGAGGATATGATTTGATTGGTTTTGATCCGTACAAATTCACTTCAAATGATTTGAAAAGCCAGATCTCTAACAGTTTGATTGGCAACAATATCCCACAGGTTACTGAAAATGGAGGACAATACGATTCGTATATCAATTTGGTTTTATCAGCTTTTGATGAAGGTGCTGGTTATTACGTTTATGAACTCAAGACCTTGAACTATCGGAACTACGATTTCGGAATATACCGAACGACCTCCAAAGAATCGAACGAATGGATTGAACGTGATGGCTCGCAAAATGTCGCCTATCTATGGGATGGAAAATCACCAGGGAAAGAATGCAATACATCGGAAATCAGGTTGTTCAATAAATTGATCTACAAAGCGAATCAGAAAATAGCCGCTTGTCCAAAAGAACAAAGTGTAGGTTTTAATCTGGGAAATTCAGGAACTGCCAATGAAACACTAACACTAAACGGAAAGAATATTCAGTATTCAACGATATCCAAGGGCTGTGCGCTCACTTTAATTGATCCGGCAGATAACAGTATTGTTGTTTTAGCGGCACGTGGCGACATTAATCTGAGTTTTACATCAACAGTAAAAACAATAACACTATCAGTGGGAGCTTATGATGGTACAAACAAGTGGGTTGAAGAGTCAAGTCGAAGTGTCAGTACTGATAATGTAACGATAAAAGCATGGGAACTTGTAAAAATATTACCGTTTAATTGATTTTGCAATGTATAAAAGACCATTTCTAATTTTGATTTTATTCTTGTCCTTTGGTGGCATTTTTGCGCAAAGCGAAACCCGTAAAACCATTCTATTGGATGAGAGATGGAAGTTTGCACTGGGTGAAAATTCCAATGCGGCTGAGACAAATCTGGACGATTCCGAATGGGAAACGGTGAGTGTTCCGCACGATTGGGCAATTCGTAAGCCTTTTGATTTAAATCAGGATATGCAATGGGTGCTGGTAAAAGAAGATGGTGATAAGGAAGCTAAATTGAGAACCGGAAGAACCGGTGCATTGCCAATTTTTGGAGTTGCATGGTATCGAAAAATCCTTGAAATTCCTTCATTGGATAGTGGAAAATGTTTTTCTGTTGAATTTGATGGGGCCATGAGTCAGGCGAAGGTATATTGCAATGGGGAATTTGTTGGAGAGTGGCCTTATGGTTATACTTCATTTTCGTTTGATTTGACTAAGTATTTGAAAGTTGGCCAGAAGAATGTGCTTGCTGTCCGATTGGAAAATAAGCCGGAATCGTCACGTTGGTATTCGGGTGCCGGAATATACCGGAATGTCAGGTTAATAGCGACTAATCCTGTTCATGTGGCACATTGGGGTACCTATATTACAACGCCCAATATCTCTGAAAAGAAAGGGACAGTTTCCATTCAAACAAAGGTTTTAAACCAATCTTCCGTTTCTGAAAAGGTGGAGCTTGTTACTGACATTTATAACCATATAGGCGAAAAAGTAGCCACAACTAAGACTTCTCAAATCATTGCTGTAGTTGGACAATTTAGTCAAACACTGGAGGTGAAAAATCCGGAATTGTGGGATATTAATTCGCCGGTAAGATACCGAGCCATTAGTCAGGTTTTTGTTGATAAAACACTGAAAGACACTTATGAAACTTCATTCGGATTTCGAATCCTTCGCTTTGATCAAGACAAAGGGTTTTATCTGAACGAGAAACACGTCAAGCTACAGGGTGTTTGTCTTCACCACGATTTGGGTCCGTTGGGGGCAGCAGTAAACTTCAGGGCAACACAACGTCAGCTTGAAATCATGAAAGAAATGGGCTGCAATGCCATTCGAACTTCACACAATCCACCTTCGCCTGAATTACTCGAACTCTGCGACAGTATGGGTTTGGTAGTTATAGTGGAATCGTTTGACGAATGGAAAAACGGTAAAAATGTAAATGGCTACAATCGTTTTTTCAATGAATGGGCTGAAAAAGATATGGTTGCTATGATCCATAGGGATAGAAATCATCCTTCAGTAATTATGTGGAGTATTGGGAACGAAATCAGGGAACAAGAGATGGCTGATGGAAAACTAAAAGCGAAGTTTTTGGTTAACATCTGTCATAGAGAAGACCCGACTCGCCCTACGACCGCAGGTTTCGACCGTCCCGATGGTGCTTTGAAAAACGGATTAGCTGATGTGGTTGATTTAGTAGGATTTAATTACAAACCATTTATTTACAAAAAAGTACATGCAGACCATCCGAATTATAAAATCTATGGGAGTGAAACCGCTTCTACCTTGAGTTCCCGTGGAGTTTATAAGTTTCCAGCCAAAGAAAATAAAGGACCATGGTACGATGATTATCAAACGTCAAGCTATGATCTTGACTATGCGGGTTGGGCTTCTACTCCGGATACGGAATTTGAGATGCAAGACGAGTGCGATTTTTCGTTGGGAGAATTTGTGTGGACAGGATTTGATTATCTGGGAGAACCAACGCCTTATAATGAAGGGACACCTGCCAAAAGCTCCTATTTTGGTATTGTTGACCTTGCAGGATTGAAGAAGGACCGCTTTTATCTCTATCAAAGTCGTTGGAGTACAACACCCGTTCTGCATTTGTTGCCACATTGGAATTGGGAAGGCAAAGAAGACGATACGATTCCTGTTTTTTGCTACACCAATTATCCGAAAGTGGAGCTGTTCGTTAACGGCAAAAGTATGGGGGTTAAATCCAAAAGAAATATCGGTAAATATGAAAAATACCGTTTGATGTGGACTAATGTAATTTATCAACCGGGAGAAATCAAAGCGGTCGCTTATGATGACAAAGGCAATGTGCAAAAAACAGAAATCATTAAAACCGCTGGCACTCCCGCAAGCATCAGGCTTACGGCCGACAGAGATACCATTGATGCAGATGGAAAGGACGTGTCGTTCGTGACAATAGAAATTATCGATAAAGATGGAAATCTTTGTCCCAATGCTCAACGATTATTGTTTTTTAAAACAGAAGGTGTTGGAACTTTAAAAGCACTTTGCAATGGCGATCCAACCGATTTGACTTCATTCTCCTCCAATTACATGAAGGCATTTAATGGAAAATTGATTGCGATTGTCAGTTCTACGAAATCAAGCGGAGAAATCAAATTAACAGTTTCCGGAGAAAGACTTTCAAATGCTGAAATTGTGGTACAGACAAATAATACATTAAGGTAGTTGATTTATAATGAACTAGACTGTAATCCCATTATATGAGAACAAAAATAATTTTAGCCGTTATTGCAGAAATTTTCATTTCATCATTCTTGTATGGATGTCAGAAAAGTAACTCCTCAGTTGGAGATGATATAAATACTGACACTTTAAGTCCCAATAGAGAAAATATAGATATTTACCTAATCGGTGGTCAGTCTAATGCAGTTGGCGTAGGTTACATGCAGAACATTGAAAATCCTCAAATAGTGACGCTGACTCAAGAGTTTCCACGGCCATTTAAAGCTGATCCCCGTGTCCAGATCTTTTACTTAAAAGGTTGGTATAGTCCGAGTTGGGGACCTTGGTCTTTTAATGGTCTTAATAACGGTAACCCTGAATTGACATGGATGCCGCTTGTGCATTGTGGACAAGATTCGATCACTTTTGGACCGGAATTGGGTTTTGGAAATAGGTTGATGCAACTGAATTCGAAATTCAATATCGGCATAATAAAATATGCATCATCAGGATCAAGCCTTGAGGTTGATTGGAATCCTGGCGATAGCGTTTCCGACACAACACATTGGGGGACTCAATTCAAATGGTTTGTCAAGGCAGTTGATAAAGGCATGGATGCTCTAAAAGAAAAAGGGAAGAATCCTGTTATTCGCGGAATGCTCTGGCAACAAGGTGAAGCTGACACTGGGTATGATAATTATGCCAACATGCTTGGTCATTTTATTGACAGAGTTCGTGAACAATGGGATGTTCCTAATATGCGGTTTGTGTATGGCTATGTTTTTCCTGCAAATCCGTATAGCGAAATTAGATATGCAGAACGTGATGTGGATCAGAATTCTGGAACAAAATATGCAAAAAACAATGCATTTGTTGTTTGGACAGAGGATCTTCAATTGCGCAAAGATGATCCATGGTTTCCGGATCCAAATCTAAAAACTGATGCTGTTCATTTTGGTACTGCCGGTCAACTCGAATTAGGAAGACGAATGGCAGATAAAATGCTACACAATTAAGGTAACTAAAATCCGGATTAAGTATTGAATGAAGATGCTGGTTCACTAGTGGAAATCACTACTAATTCGGTGGCAGAAATATTGAAGCTAAAGCTGTAAATTAATCACTTACTTGAAATATTACTATTATGAAGATCAATTCATTTTTTTCTTTTTTCTTAAGTATTTTCTTTTTTTCGGTTTCCGTTGGGTGCAAAAAAAATAATCAACCAGTTGTTGATGATCCAAATACTGGATCTAAAACTTTAATTATTTCTCCAGCCAGAGACAGCATTACGGTGCTTCACAATCCTTTGATGAGTTTGGTTAAATATGCAGGTGGGTACGCTGATGGAAATTGGGATTTGGCTGAATGGACAACCAGTGATCCCAATATAGTAGCAGATTGTAACATTGTATACATCAGATCGCCCTGGGTGAATTTTGAGCCTACTGAAGGAAATTATGTCTGGAAAAATAATGCAAGCTTCAAAAGTCTGATTGAAGGACTTAAAAGCAAAGGTTTTCGTTTGGCTTTTCGGGTTATGTGCCAGGATGACGGACTTGATCCCAAATTAGTTCGTGGAACTCCACCTTATGTAATTGATGCTATGAAGGCAGGTACTTATAATGTAATGTCGAAAAGTAATCCAAGATACCCGGATGTTACCAATCCTATCTGGCAAGAAAAATTTAAAACATTCATACTGGCATTTGGCAAAGAATTTAATGATCCTGCAGTTACAGATTATATTGATGCCAATGGATTGGGTTTATGGGGAGAAGGTAATTTGGTTGGAATCCCGACTCCCAATGATAATCATGACCAGGAAAGAGCTTATTATGACTGGCATTTAGGTATTTATGCACAAGCTTTTACAAAAGTCATTCTTGCTGTAAATCCATGCACTTTTGGATCATGGAGCAATAATGGAGCAGAACAGATAAAAACTGATTTAGACATTCCCATCGGCAAATATGGATGCGTATGGCGCAGAGATGGCATTGGACAGGATGTAAACAAGCCTTACATTCAACCAACTTCATCACAATTGGCTCCCTTTAATTCAACTTTCCCAGCATGTCCAATTATATGTGAACCATGGTCGGGTTTTGCTTCGACCAATCGTGATTACATGAATCGTTTATTCAATGATGTAATTTTGCATCACGGAAATGCACTAAGCTATGATGCGGGGTGGGATGCAAATCCTGATCTGCTGGCTAAACTTATTACGAAGCTTGGTTATCGGTTACGTCCGGTAAAGATAGAACTACAGGATCAAGTCAAAAGTAGTGGTACTATGCAAATTAGTCATACCTGGACAAATGATGGTGTTGGTGCGTTACCAAATGGGAACATTCGTTGGAATAACAAATATGCCATAGCTTTTGCTCTGTTTAAATACTCTGAACATACTCCCACCAAGGTATATGTTGATAGCAAATCCAATCCCGGAGTTTTGGTAAATGGCTCAAACACGACCTATACAACCGATATACAATGGAATGTCCCGGCAGGAGACTATTGGCTGGCAGTAGGTATTATCGATCAAACCAAACCAACAACTCCTTCTTTAGACCTTGCCATCAAAGCTCTCGGACGAAGAAACGGTTGGTATTTGCTTAAAACGATCACAATTGACGCTGATTAATATAAATATTTTCTTGACATTTTTAGGTTTTACTCTCATACAATAGTTCGTTCAAAAAACATTAAAAATTAAGCGGACATCGAGCCGAAATACAATAGTTCATTGACATGTTGACGATTTTTGATTGAGTTCGGATTAATAACGAACAGGCGGAAAAATCGGCTAAAGAAGTCAAACCGATCGTCGAATTGGCGACGGAAGCGTTGTTCGCCAAAACGGCTGTATCGGCCCAACTGGAGAAAGTTAATCCGTGAAGAAAAACTCAGATATAGCATGAAAATCTCAATCATAAAATCTCGTCTGCATTTATTGAGCTTAATTTTAGAAACAGATAAAGCATCAAGCACAATTTTTGAATAAACAACATAAATCGCAGAGGTGGCCATAATTAAAGTAATTAACTGGTAATTAATACTTTAAAGATACAAATCTCTGCGCTTTATACCTAACAAATAATCAGTTATTTTACTGCAAATCAGATAAATAACTAAATTTTAATCGAGGTATTGCTCTTATCCATTCAGTAAATATTAATAAATCTAATTCTTGTGAAAATCAACAAATTACTATTACTAATCGGATCGTTCTTAATCGGAACAATGTTGTCTGCACAAACTGTTTCTGATTTTGAAACAGTATCGCCTGCAAATACCAGTGCAAATTGGGGCTTAATTACAGATGCCACGGCTGTGAGCATTGTGAACAATCCTCTAATTGATGCAGTTGATGGTACTGCAAAATGCTTAAAAACCTTACAGAAAAATTCTTTTGTCCCTTGGGGAAGCCAAAACTATTTTTGTGCAGTTCTTGCAATTCCATCAATTGCGGTCAATAAAGCAGGAACAAACCATTATTTACATGTTCGGTATTTATCTTACAAGTTGGGGCAAGTAATTAAATTCTCGTTGGTTTATGGATCTGCCAGCTCTATGGATTATAGTGTAACTGTAAGTACTAAAGGAGAATGGGTAGAAGCAGTTATTGATTTATCCACTTCTTCAACAACAATAACCTCTTTTTCTGAATTTGCAATATACCCAAACACTAACTATACAGCAAATGGCAATACTGCTGATCAAACTACGTATTTTGACAATATTGTAATTAACAGTGTTGCAGCCTCTGGTACATCTGCTACCTTCAACCCTACCCCAAATACAACCACAGTACTGAAGAACCCATTAATGAATCTAGTACAATACCTAACGTCTGACTACAATGGAAATTGGAGCGATCCAACCTGGTACTTAAATGATGTAAATACATCAGCCAATTGTAACACCATATATTTAAGAGCTGCATGGATGTGCTTTGAGCCTACTGAAGGAAATTATGTGTGGAATAACAATCAAAGTTTCAAAAATCTAGTTGCAGCAGTTAAAGCGAAAGGTTGGCGTTTAGGATTTCGAGTAATGTGTCAGGACGATGGGTTGAGCGAAACTGCAGTGCACGGCACTCCTCAATACGTAATCGACGCTATGCGTGCAGCTGGTTATACCAATCCTTACGCTATTTATAATACCCGATACCCAGATGTTACCAACCCAGTTTGGCAGGCAAAATTCAAAAAATTTATCTTAGCATTTGGTGCAAAATTTAACGATCCAACCATCACTGATTATGTAGATGCTAATGGTTTAGGTAAATGGGGTGAAGGCAATTTAGTGGGAATTGCTCCTTGGAATGGCGATCATACTGCAGAAAAGGCTTATTACGATTGGCATTTAGGCGTTTATGCACAAGCATTTACAAAAGTAATTTTAAATGTAACTCCTTCAACATTTGGCACTTGGGATAATGATGGCTATGATCAGCAACAAACAGACCTAACCTATGCTATTGGGAAATATGGTTGTATTTGGAGAAAAGATGGTATTGGAGAAGATCCAACTCTACCATACGTTACACGTTCTGCTGCTCAACTATATGAGTTTACACAATCATGGCCATCTTGTCCGATGCTTTGTGAACCATGGAATCCGGGTTTCGCATCAAACGATCGCTCGTACATGAGTCGGATAATTCAGGACGTGCAGGTATTTCATGGAAATAACCTGACAAATAATTGGAACGGAGCATGGCTAACCACTGCTAACACTGACCTGTTAGCTCAACTAATAGCTACACTTGGCTACCGCTTGCGCCCAACAAAGGTTATTGTTTCAACACAAGGTGCTACTAGTACAATTAACCATACATGGACAAACGATGGTTCGGGAGTATTGCCGAATGCAAACGTTCGTTGGGGTAAAAAATATCAAATATCGTATGCACTTATTTCAGGGTCAACAGTAAGCCAAGTATTCAGTGATGTCAACGCCGACCCAGGAGTATTGGTAAAAGGAACAAACACGAGCTTCACAACCACCATTCCCTGGACCGTTGCTGCTGGAACCTATCAGTTGGCAGTAGGTGTTACAGATAAAACTATCGCATCTTTACCTTCGCTCGACCTTGCCCTTACGGGTACTCGTTTAAACGGATGGTATGTGTTGGGGAATATAATAATTAGTAATGTTTCCAAGCTACTACGTGCTGTTATGTCTAACAATAATCAGCAGTTATTTGAAGTGAAACTTTTCCCAAATCCTGTTAATAATCAATTAACGATTAACGGTATGGAAGGAAAATTTGATCTTCAGATTACAAATATGAATGGAATAGTTTACAAAGCTGTAAAATCAGTGAATGGAGATCAAATAGTTGATGTTTCAAGAATTCCTGCAGGACTTTATAATGCCTCTCTAATCAGCGAGAATGGACGACACGTTAATAAAAAATTCATAATTATCAAATAGTCGTTCATAAATAAAAAATAAGTACAACCACTGAGGCTCCATGGCTCAGGGTATTCTTCAACGTTTTCAATTCCATAATAAAATTAGTTCATGTACCGTACCTCTCACACCTAAAAAAACAGTATCACAAAAATTAAGTACATCCCCGATTCACCCCCAGAATCGGGGGGTTCTTTTTTATAAGTTCAAGGTTTTTCTATACCACCCAGAAGGTTTTTCTCTCTCTCGTCCAATTTTGCAACAAAGGTATCAGCTGTAAAAAATCAGGAAAACAACACCACCGTATGGGAAGCCTTTATAAACCACCTCGAAACAATCTACTTTGAAAGTGCTGCCGAAATTCTCGACAATGACCTCTTTTGGTTCGAATACAGATTGTGGCATTGTGGACAAAAAGAATGATATTTAAACGATCCACCCCAGCAAGTACAACTTACAGGATTAGCTTATTGTCGATAAATTGTGGGAGCAGATTTTTGAGTTGAGAAGTTTTAGTGTTGTCGAGTGAAGTTCTTTGTTTTAATTATTAGTGCCCTTTGTAAGGTGCAAACTGTTGGTTTTGAGAAGTTAGCAACTGCCTTTGACAGCAATGCCAGCACTAATTCCTCACTGCGGAGAATACAACGATTTATGGCGACATATCTTTTGGATACAGATTTGATTTCCAGATTGATATTCAAACTATTACCACATAAACCTCCTTTCCGCTTAGCAATGGACAGGACAAACTGGAAGTTTGGACAGCAAAATGTCAATGTATTGGTGCTCGCAGTTGTTTATCACGGAGTTGCTTTCCCGTTGCTGATTAAGTTGTTACCCAAATTTGGCAATTCAAACACCGATGAACGCATTGAATTGGTTGAACGGTTCATCCGCCTTTTTGGTTCAGAAGCATTGGATTGTTTGACCGCAGATCGTGAGTTTGTTGGAGAACGATGGATCAAATACTTGAATGAGAACCGAATTCGGTATTATATCCGCATTCGCATTGAAAAGAAAAAACAACAAAAGAGTAATCCTAAGGAGAGTGAGTAGACGTGAGACCATACCTTTTGATTTATTTGGCTTCAATATTACAATTTTAGCAGGAATTCAAACTGTTTAAGTTCATTAAATTCGATTTGAAATGGCATTAGGTTGATTTATAGTAAAATTGAAATTTATCATCTCAATCTTGGAAGAATAAATTCTTAAAGAGATAAATCTTCAAAAATGTAAGCGCATTGCGGGTTCCTGAATTTTTCTGCCGTTTTTTCAACGGCTGGTTCAAGTTCTTTTTGCCAACTTTCTTCTATGAAGGAAAAATTTGAAATACTCGAAATGAAAAATAATTTTCCGAATTATTTTTATTTAAAAACCTGAAAATAAAGCAATCACAGAATCAAATCCGAAAACGGATTTGATTCTGTGATGAACCACCTGAGCATGCCCTACGTTCGCAGACAGAAAAAAAGGCAGAAAAGGCGGATATATGACCGCACAGCCACAGAGTAGCCGCTATTCTTCCATTTAGCTATGTTAAAACCTGCAACGATTAATAAGACAGAAGATTAATGGATGGTAATAGGTGAAGGATTGATTATGCTTTTGAGACTCCAAAATTGCGTAAATTTTTCTTCTTGTTAAAGTTAATGCTTTCGCTTCTTCTTTAAAATTGTCAATGTTGACGAAATTAACTACAAAATACTGGAGTGCCCTTTTTGTGCTATAAAATGCTATAAAATGCTGTATTTTGCGCACTCACATATTTTTAAGTCGCTAATAATCAATATTATACAAGTTTGTTCTTTTCCCTGGCAGTCAAAAGGTCATCGGTTCGATTCCGATATTCTCCACCTGAAAATCAAAGAGTTGTAAATGTAAAAATTTGCAACTCTTTTTATTTGCATACAGTTTGCATACTAGCAGGTATTTTACTTCCGAAAGTCTTTGGTCTTTCAAATTTATAAGATCGTATGCACTCTCCTTTTTGTATCTATTTTGAGAGTCGCAAATTCTTTTTGGTTTACGATGCAGGAAATGGCAAATTTCCGGTATGATGATGTGCTGTTGAAATGGGAAATAATTGGCCCCGGGAGGAGTGTGTGGGCAGTTATTCTCATTTCAATAGCATGATGAAACGCTCAATTCAGGCTGTTTAAAACGATAATGAGCGATGACCATGATTTTTATGGGGCAAACACTTCGCAGGTAAAAATAAGCTGAAATGCTCTTGGTGTGGGATGGGAAAGGTGTAGGTGTTGAGGCACGAAACACTCACACGTGCGATGCTGAAGCTGGGTTGGTGAACGAATGAAATAGTGAACTGTGTAGTGAGGTACGAACGTAACGGCGAACGGTTGAATGAGTGAGACGAACCGGCTGTAAGCATAAGGCCATGCGCAAATGCTCCTTTATTTTTACATGCACCATTAAAGGGCGGTGGGGTATTTGAGGTTTTTGTTTTTCGGGGGCAAACACTACCGCAGGACATACCGCTGATTGGGTTGGGAAAAGCAAGTGTGGTGACTGAATGCAATGTAGCGAATTGGGTTGGGTGGAATGGAGCTTCTCTTTTTGGCTTTGAGCTCTGGATTGTGAGGAGGAAAGCCAAAGGGGAGCGGAATGAAACGGAGGGTAGGCATGAGCGCAATGGAATGAATGGAAACACTCTTGCGTGGGTAGCCGAGGCTGGAGGCTGACAACGAATGGAATGTAACGAAAGGTGGCGGAACGAAGTGCAGCCCTAGAGTGTAATGGAGAGAAGCGGAAGCCACTGGCCGCAGGCTTTGGCCGTAAAACAATTCATGGCTTGCACCTTAGATGGGTGGTGGGGCTTTTTGTGGTTCTTCTGGGGACAATCCCAATACTTCAAAATTTAAACAGGCAAGTCGGAATAGATTTTCATCTTATTGTAATTTCTTCGTTCACCAAATCGTATTTATATTTCACAATTTCACCGGAAATGATGAATTGAATGACTTGTTCTATAATATCAAGAGGTGCAATAAACCATTCTCTGGGGGTGTGGCGGTTGCCATTTTTATCGAATATGTCAATGTTTAAACAGGAGTTGCCGAAAAAGTTATGAAGCAATTGTTCCAATTTCTGCGGATTCATGTTGAAACATTTGTACGCCATTACAATGCGAACGTCAGCCATTAAGTAGGTTGGTTCCTGAAAGGCATTTTTTATCCTGTCCTCAACTGTTGTTTTGGAGTAACCAATTTTATATAAGTGCTGTATTTCCCGGATTTCCTTCTTTTCACTTTTCGATTTTAAAATGTAGATAAATCCGGCTTCCTGATCTTCTTCTGTAATATTGCCAAATTTCTCCAGAAAGGTTTCATTTACTTTGTCGGCATTTTCAGAAACAGCCTTCCCATTTGCATATAAAATTTTTTCAACTGACCGTTTTAGCATGTTTGATTCGGTGCCATTTTCAAAAACACATCGTGTCCGTCCGTCTTCTCTAACTCTTGTGCCATCTTCTTTATAATGTTCCCTTTGTGTAAGTTCAATCTTTTCAATCAAAAACAAAATACCATTGTGGACATAAAAAGCGCCTTCACGCAAATTACCTAATTTAAATTCAATCAGCTTTCTTTTACCGGTTGAAAGGTCTTTTTGAACATCTCTGAAAAGTGATTCGTATTTGTCGAAATCTTTGCAGGATTTGCGGCGGGCAATAAAATCGGCACTGGCTCTATCATCTTGTTTTGTGATGTGTTTCAGATCAAAAAGTCCTTCAGAATCATCACCTAACAAGCCCAAAACATCATCATTTAAAATGTCATCCAATGAATTGATTTCTTTTTGCTGATAGTTTAATAAGCCATAGGAATCGTATTTTAAAAGCATTTCAACTTTTACCGGATTCTCTCTAATAGACTTTAACCGGGAGTACAATTGATGTTCCTGAATACCGCCGCCTTGTTCGGGTTCCCTGTTGTTTTTTTCAAAGAAATCGTTTATTGCCATAAATGAAACAACAAGCCTTCCATCTTCATTCTGTGCAGGTGAATTAGAGGGTTTAATATTCAACAAACCCAACGGATCGTTTTCGAATATTTCCTGAAGCTTTTTATCCCTGTCCATTTTGAGCTTTCCGTTTTTGTTCTTTCAAAAAGATAATTCCTTCAGCCATTCTTCTTTCCAACGGGTCGTTTGATTGAAGGCTTGGTTCTTTTTTGAATGTTTTTACAAAGTCGTTTATTTTCGGCCAAAGCAACAATGCTTCTTCCAATGTCATTTGTATTCGGGTTGCCTCAATAACATCCTGAATTACTTTTAAAACTTTGGTGGTAACATCCTTTGATAATATTTCGAATGCTTTCTGGAATGGATTAATACGGTCAATCAAATCAATATGTAAATCGTCAATGTTTACAAATTGACCGGCCATCCGGATAAAGCGTTTATCACCAACTTCTTTAATTTCACCGCCTTTAATTACAGAATCGACCACAACATATTGCCGAATTTCTTCAATTTCCTCAGCAGATAAATCAGGATATTTTATTTGAATGATTTTCGGGATTAATACTTTGTTGATTACTTCAGGTTCAATATTACCGGGCATTGCTTTCAACATAGTACCATCCTGAAGAATGGTTGCTTTTAAATCATTCAGGTCAGATTCAATGATGTCTTTAACCCGTTTTGATGTTGGCATTTTAAAACCTCGGATTTTTATTTCGCCTGGTTCGGCTTTGTCTTCATCCGATAATTTGGTTTTAAACTTAAAATTTGGTGCCAACACTTGCTCCATCAGCAATGATGCAGTAATGGCTTTTAACATGTTATTTACCGATAGTTTTACCAAATCATCGGCTGCATCAGGTTGAGCAATAAGGTTGGTAAATTGCGCATGTGACTTATTACTGCTATCACGGGTACAACGGCCAATGATTTGAATTATTTCCGTCAATGAGCCTCGATAACCAACCGTTAAAGCATGTTCGCAAAATGGCCAGTCGAAACCTTCTTTTGCCATCCCTAAAGCAATAATCAGGTCCATATCATCAACCGACTTGATTTCTCGCAGATAGTTTTGAATTTTATCCCGGTCTTTCTGATTATCATTCACTAAATCGGCAACTTTTAAAAGTTTGCCATCCGAATACCGTTTTATATTGATAACACCAGTTTCAGAATCGACACTGGTAACGTCACCAATGGCATCCAAAATTGTATCTACCTCCTGATGTTTGTCTTTGGTTGATTCTCCCGAATTTACATTGGGAATATGAAGTATCGTTTTTTTATCGGTGTCTAAAATTTCGAGAATTGCCGTTGTGTAACGTCCCTGATAAAAATGATAGCCAATTCCCAATGATTTCAGGAAGGTATACCCGTTTAATTGCTCATAGTAGTTGTATGTTACTTTGGTGAACCGGGCTTCATCTTCAGGTAAAAGTACCGGAACGCTGTCGCCGCGAAAGTACGAACCTGTCATTGCAACAATATGGGCGTTTGACTTTGCCATTATTGAACGTAGCAATTCACCTAAACGGCTGTCGCCATCGGCTGAAACATGATGAAATTCGTCTATAGCCAAAAGAATATTATTGAATCTGGATTCTTCCAGTTCTTCATAAGCAAAGCGAAGCGTGGCATGGGTACAAATCAAAATTGATTCGCCGTTTTCGAGGAAATTTTTAAATGCCTGAACCTTACTTTTGCTTCCGTCCATTCCCGGAGTGCAAAGGTTATATTGATCGTTTGGCACCCAATCAGCAAAAAAACCGAAGCTTTTTAAATTGGTTTTTGCAAACGAACCACCGATTGATTTTTCAGGAACGGCCACAATTACTTTTTTCAAACCCTGATGCACCAGTTTGTCTAAAGCAATAAACATCAATGCTCTTGATTTTCCTGAAGCTGGCGGGGCTTTCAATAGAAGGTATTGAGCATCGCGAGCCTGATATGCTTTTTCCTGCATTTCGCGCATTCCCAACGGATTGATTTTAGAGCTTTGCCCTGTCTGGGCGTAGGTTACATGTACTATATCGGGCATTTTATCCTTGGTTTATTTATTTGTTTATTTATTTATTTTTGAATCCTGAAAATAACGCAACAAACACATAATGAGCAGTTTGTTGTATTTTATTTTTGATTCTGTCTTTGATTTATTTTTTTTTGATGTTGCTTTTCATTTGCTTTTCATTTGCTTTTTAAGATAACATGTGTATATCGTTGATATTATGCGAGTTGTATCCATTTGTATCGAAAATTACTTTTCATTTGCTTTTTTTTGAACAAGGAAATACATCCTGTTTTTATCTTGTCCTTCTTTCCCTATCACGCCATGATTGGCCATGCGGTATACTATCTTGGATATTTCTTTTTCTGAAATCTCTTTCATTCTATCTTTAATCTCCCGCAACTTGCTTTTCCCGTTGTACTTTAAGTCTTCAACGATTAAGGCTTCGAGTTTGTATGATTCGATGGTTTTTAATGTCGGTTTGATGTTGAGTTTCGCTTGTGCAAACAAATCAGGATTTAATAAATAGTCTGTTCCCTTTTTTATTCCGTGTGTGATTAAAATTCCCTTATCGATCAATGAACCAATCCAGGTTCTCATTTTATCCTCCTGAGATAATTGTAATTTACCAGCTAATTGGGTTGAAGGAATTTTCTTTTCAGCTGCCACCATTCCCAGGGTGATATATTCTTTTTGAGTCAACTGGAAATTTTTGTCAATGTAGTCGAGAATGGAGATAGTATCTGTATCTACAATTCCGGAATAAATGGTCACCGAAACTTTTGTAAAATCGCTTTCAATCAGAGGCAAGGGTTTAGCATCTCTGGCCAATTTTTCAAATACCAAATCGTAACCAGAGCCTTCTCCTTCCATTAATTTCAAATCGCTTAAGGTTTGAATCAAATGCGGATTTCGGCGATGACGTTCGTGCAAAATATTGTCTTTTGTTATTCCCAATGGTAGGCTTCCGGGATTTGTAATCGTCATACGATCGGGGTAAACCTCAATAAAAATATCGCCAGAAATGGTGTATTTCTTATGAGCAATGGCATTGATAACCAATTCGCGAATAACTTCTTTGGGATATTGCCTGATATTTTTTCGGTACAAACCATCAGACAACTCAACACTATAAGTTAGTTCAACAGCTTCTTTCTCAATGTCGAGTACTAATTCTTTCGGATTGTGAATGTGATAATGCCATTCTTTTTTCCTGATTTTTTCTTCACGCTCATTGTAAACGATATACTGAACTGTAATTGGATAGCTTAAACGAGCACGCTGTGCCGGTGTTCCCAGCCACAAAACCCCCAGATTGGTTAAATAATCTTCGCCGAGTAATTGGTAAAAATCGAGTACCTCACTATCTTCTTTTGACTTAATAAAATCGGATACTTTATCTGATTTCCGAATATCAGCTAAAAATTCATTCACTTTAACTTGGTCGGCCTGATCCAATGTGATTTTTTGGGCTATTATAATTTCCCATTGAAAAGCTGATTTTTCGGATGCCAAATTGGTTATTTCATCACTACCAATAGGATAGCAATTATCCGAAACGCGGATCAAAACCCTGCCTGAAGAAGTAGTCGCAATTGTTCGGGTTGAAGGTAAAACACGTATTATAAAGTATTCACTGCCATTGGAATGCTTTATAATCTCGGGATTAACTAAACCAACACCGTCGGTTAATGCACGTAATTTCTTTACGACTTCGTTCATTGCGGCTATGTCAATCTTCTGATTTATTGGCGGGTCGCTTTCTTTATCTTCAATCCCAATAATAAGTGAACCTCCCTGAGCATTGGCAAAAGCAACACAGACCTCGGCAAGCGATTTTAAATCGGACTGTTTACCTATTGCTTTCCGAAGGCTTTTATATTCAGTATTATTATCTTCAATTTGCATTGTAAATATCTTTAAATGTTATATTGTAATCATGTATCGTTTGTGATTGCTATTTCCACAACCCTTTTTTTTTATAATATTCAATACCCTCAAAAATTCCGTTTTTGGCTTGGTCTATTGTGTCAAATTTATGATCGCCAAATTGTTCGTCAATTACACATTTGTATTTTGTTGATAATTTATCTTTAAATATTGTAAATCTATGACCTCTATAACTCAATGTATAGTTTCCTTTTTGAGACTTGTCCCATACCTTTTTCAGAAAAGTACTTCGACGAATAGACTTATTTCGTACTCCATTTTCCCGTTTTTGGGGATTTATATAATCTTCTGTCATTTTTTCAGCACAGATACAGCCAACCTTGAAAATTTCATCCACCGCTGGATGACTTAGCTCATGAACATACCTAATCCTTTCATTGTTACACATCATACAGACTTCATAATCCGTTTCTTCAACCGATTGCCCATCGGAACGTACATCATATACATTTTCTGATGTCCACCCTTTACGCGGGATTCCTGGTATGTTCCAGTAATTGGTCATTCATCAATTGAGGTTAGTTTCGTTTGCGTGTTTTTTTCTCTTTTTCAAATAAAGTACCCCTGTTTTTTTCTTCGTCTATCATTTGCTCATACAATTTAAACAGGTATTCCAGGCGTTCTTCGTCGCTTTCGAAAGGGCGGCTGCGGTAACAACGCTCTACGGCCAAATCGTTTTGGCGGTGAGCTTCGCGCAAACCTTCGGGCATTTTATCGGGGTCGTAAAGTTGTGCTAAGGTTTTTTCACTGTGTTTTTCACGTTCTTCCAAAATGCGGTAAACATGGGTTTCTAATTCCTGCTTTTGGGCTTCCGAAATGAGCGGAAATGGAAAAGTATTATAACAAACAGAAGTAGAATAGCGAATACTTGTTCCTAAATAACCCCCAACTTTTTTAACCCAGATATTATGAATCTTTGATAATAAAATTCCTAACAGAAAAGGTTTTGCATTATAAATAGCCTGTGCAGAATCAGATATTATAGTTGTGTCATCTAAAAAGCCAAATGGTATATATTCTCTTCTTTCTGATGATACTCTAGGAATGATAATGGAATTGCCCTTTTGATGACTTCTTTGAGCCAGTTTATGGGATATTTTACTATATTGGTTTGTTGTCTTTGCCTTAGACTCCACTCTAAACCTATAGACTTGTTCGATTCTTTCATTAATTAGCGGAATAGTTTTGGCAAGCTCTAAATCTTCATCTTCTATCCAGAGACAGTATCGAATCTTTCCATTTATATACTCTTCAGCCCCTAAAAAACTCTTTAAAAGTTTTTCACTTTCAGGATAAGCGAAGCACAAGTCGTTCTTTTCATTAGCAGATAAAATTAAATTGCCACCATCTCTTGCCATGTTTCCCATTACCATGAAAGGGAGATTGTTTATTGGAGTCTTAGCTTCTTTGACAATAATGGACTTTCCTTCAGTTAAGTACGGTGTTATATTTTCGACATTCCTTGATATTGCAGAATTAAATATTTGTTTGAGATTCTTTTGTGAATTTTGGACTCCAATTATTACACAGATGACTCCTGCCTTGTCCTTTGCATTATTTGCCCACTTAAATGCTTGATGGGCAAAACTAATTTCTTGCCCTTTTTTAAAAATTTCAGGCCAAAAATATGCGATTTGGCTACCCTGAGAAATTGAACTTGTTGTTACAAAAGCAAACTTTGATTCAGTCCCTTTAATAAATCTTGAAGCCTTCAAAAACCAACATAAAATATAGTCAGAATCTTTATATTCTTCCTTCGCATTAAACACAATCGCCATATCGCGCTTTTGAGACTCATTTTGATTTCTTGCCCCTAAATACGGAGGATTCCCCATGATATAAATCTCATCGCCTTCCTTTCTTGGGCAAACCTGTTCCCAATCCAAACGGCAGGCGTTACCATGTACAATGTTGCCGGTTTCTTTTAAAGGCAGGGCAGGTTTGGTACGGCCAAAGGCAGCAAAAAACTCGCGGTTCATTTGGTGCTCGGCCAGCCATAGCGAGAGGGTGGCTACTTCGTGGGCAAAATCGTCGAGTTCGATACCATAAAAATTACCTAATGAAATACCCGAAAATTGGTTGGAATGGAATTGATTAGTCCGGTCGATTTCTTTAAAAATCTTCATTTCCAAACGGCGCAATTCTTTGTAGGCAATAATCAGGAAGTTTCCACTACCGCATGCCGGGTCGAACAGCTTGATTTTCCAAATGCGTTGCAATAAAGCATTCAGCTTTTTAATGTTGCCCCTCCTATCCGGCGGGCA
Source organism: Prolixibacteraceae bacterium (assembly GCA_025355875.1). Taxonomy (GTDB): domain Bacteria; phylum Bacteroidota; class Bacteroidia; order Bacteroidales; family Prolixibacteraceae; genus Aquipluma. Next base: position 44,168 of record JANXYV010000225.1, read on the forward strand.
GGCTTTTGCGGCTTCAAATTCTTCGTATAAATCGTTCAGGAAAAGTGGTTCAATTACTTTCATAATGTTGGGGACACTGGTATAGTGCATACCCAATCCTCCACGGTGTTCGGGCGTAATCACGGCCTGAATCATGGACCCGAAAATATCGGGGTTAATATCTTTCCACTGTAATTCGCCGCTTTCAATGGCAACCTGACGGCTCCGGCGTGTAAAAACAGGTGCCTGATGTGCATTTCTGAACAAACCACCATTCACATAAGGAAATGCGGATAGATAAGCTGGCAGTTCGACTCCGCTCACTGACCGGCGCTGACTTTGCTCGGTATTCATTACCTCAAACAACTTGTTGAGGTAAATGTGTAAATCGCTGCCGTCCTGTTGTGTATGACTACTGATACCATGCGTGAATTGACTTTTTTCAAAGATGCCGGTATCTTCAGCAAAAAAGCAAAACAACAAGCGCGAAAGGAATACATTCAGGTTGTGTACTTTTTCGGTGGTATCGGTCGGATTATCTTTTTTTATTTCATCGTACAACTTTGCCATTCGTTCGGCGGCTTTCACATCTGCCGGATTCTCGAATTGCTGTTGGGCTTTTTCCATTCCGGCCAAAGGCAAAAAGAAATCGAAATGCCTGGCTAGTTCAAGGATTGGAATGTCTAAAGTATCAGAAGTTTTGCAGTCGATTGCCAGCAAAGTTTCAAAATCGGTAACCACAATAAAACGCGGATCGTGTTTTAACGATTTTCCATTGGTTTTGATATTGTCAATCAGTTCGTGTAAATCATCATTTTCAACTGCCTTGAAAAACAGTTTCTTTTTCCATGCAATTTCACCTTCCGCTTTCGATAGATTTAAACCGCCCTGTTGCAGCCGGGTAATGGATGCTTTAGGCTGACCATAAGCCAAAAGAAGATCGTAAATAAAAGTGTCTTTGTTGAAATTGCTAATTAGCTGCTGAAGGTTTGCTTCTATTTGGGTTAGGTTCATTTTTGTTCGGGTTTCAAAAAATTGCGTTTTTTCCGGAAAACGTAAATTTAGAAAAAATGAAACTATTTATTGATAATGGGGCGAAATGATTTTTAGGGGTTTGGAATCGCACTTGAAATTAACAAGAAAACGAAAGGTGTATGTGCAAAAGCGGATTTTTACAGATAGAATTTCAACTAAGAACTGCACTTTAGGTTACTAATTTTCTTTTAACAAAGCAGGATCTCCGGCGGGTCATTGACCGTTATGTGCCGTATTTCTTTTTAATATTATGAATTATAGAATCTAGTTTTTCAGAAACTCCAAAAGAACGAGATATTTGCGAATTGTTTTCTCCTGCTGATTTCAATTTTGTCATTAATTTTTTGTCCCAATATTCGATTTTATCAACAAAATTGAGATTCATTTTGGCGTCCGCATAAGAATCTGAATTTTCAAATTTATGCATTACTGCGTAGGCCATGTTTTTACTTGTTTTTTTGTTCTTTAATAAAGAATTGAAAATATCTTCTGCTATAACATTAAAATCTACAGCTGTAATTGCTTGAAATTTACCAATAAACCCATATGGGTCTTGACCCATTCGAACAGGAATTATAAGCAAATCTCTACCTAAAGCTAGACCAATTTCTTGATCTGTCCATTTGCTTTCATGAAAGCCTGAAATCATTAATGCAACTAATGCATCACATGTCCTTAATGCCATTTCAATTTCATTTTGCCATTCTTTGGTTGGTTCAATATCTGTATGTGCTACAAAGCTAGATATGCCATACTTTTCAAGTTTATCTTTCAGTTTCTGAGCGTTAATTTTATCAGAAGCTAAATGAGAAATAAACAATTTAAAATATCCATCCTTCCAAAAGGTTGGATTTAATTCAGATTCGCTCGAATCGATTTTTATATCTAAATGAGAGGCTAAATTAACTATGCTGTCATCATCACCGTTTTGAATATGTATTAAGATGTAATCAAATTTATTTCCACTGAAATCATCTGTTGTAGGAAAATCAAATTGTTTAAGAGTCAAGTCGATTAAGCTCCATTCTTCAGTACTTAGATTGACGGAAATTTCCTTAATCAATTTTATTTTTTCACTAGACATCATAATATTATTGTTCGCTTTTATCAGTATGGTAAGTTATTCTCTTTTTCTTTATTTCCTCTTTTCACTATTCAATTATATCAATAATTGGGTTCGTCTTAAAATTAGGTGTTGATGAATCTGGTTTAATTTGAGGTTTGTCTATTTTCATCATTACGGGCATTGGAAAATCAACACCCATTAAAATTGCTTCTCCAGAACCAAGAACTGGTAAGAAATCAAGAGAACTTTTATTTGCTGATGAACTTGCATTTGCAATTGATTCTTTATCGAAATGATTTATGAGTCTGTGAACAATAAAAGTTCCTATCTGGCTTAAAGTACCAGTTGGAATATCTCTAGGCATTTGAGTTGCCAAACACAGAAACAAACCATATTTACGACATTCTTTTGCAATAGAATCAAATGAATTTAGCTTTGTTAGTTCAAAATATTCGTCTTTAACTTCCTTATTTAGATATTGATGCGCTTCATCAACAAATAGAACCAATGGAGATTTTTTAAATTTCCCATTGCGAGCTAGTTCTAATAAATATTTTCCAATTGCATTTGCTAAAATTTCTCTTGCTTGAAAATCAAAACCGACATCTTCAAAACCAATTCTTAACATTGATTTTTGCTTTTGTAAAAAAGCTTCAATTTGTCTTATTAGCTCATTGTCAGCTAATTTTAATTTGTTGAATCCAAAGATATTTTCGAATTGAGGATTATTTATTAAGTTGTTTATTCTTAGAATTAAACTAATACAGTTGTTTAAATGTGTATCATTCCTATCACCCCATTTACCGGGATTATTTCTATCAACATCCCAGATGCATTCATTCACAATTTGAACTGACAAAGCCTTAATATCAAAATCTGAATCCAGCCCTTCAATTTCATGGATATATTTATTGTAAACTTTATTGAAGGGCCTCATAAGTTGTCCTCTTTTCAATATTGTGCCGTTGTTGACCTTTATATCTTCATACTTATTGTCACTAGTTTTTATTGAAAAAGTATCTTCGTCAGCTTTTTTAATAAAATCATTATCCAGCTTCTCGTTTAATATTTTAAGAACTTTAAGTGATTTAATCGCTTCCTGTTTATAACAATTAAGAAGTAGTCCACCTTTCAGTCGAAAAGTATACCACTTAGTCATCATAGAATGAGAATATAATCTCATTTTTAAAACATGATAAGTATGTATACAAAACAAGAAATCATTATTCGGAGCCACCGT
>JANXYV010000165.1 GCA_025355875.1 Prolixibacteraceae bacterium
GCAAGATGATGCTCAGGTAACCAATCACCCAGATCATAAGGCATTAGCATTCGTTGTTCCCTGTCTGCCCCTATAAATTTTTTCATGTACGCAAGATAATAATTATCCTGTAAATTACAAAGTCCGACAGGCTCCTAGGAAAACCAGAAAAGCTTCAGGGTTTCAAATCAAAAATGGTTTTGGAAAATATGGAATGTGAAGATACAGCTCAGGTCAGCCTTTTATATTCCGATGGCTCAATGGCAGTGATCATGCAATCGTGGACTTCGGATCACGCGGGAATGATCAACGGCATCCGGATTTTCGGAACCGAAGGAAGCCTGGTCATTACCGATGATTTGTATTTCAACGACCAGAAAATGAACCTGGAAGCCGATTACCTGAATTCGTTCGTCCTTCAGGCCAAGGCATTTTCAGACTTTATCCTGAAAGATATTCCGCCGGTTTCGGGTTTGGATGATGTTCGGGATACCCTGAGAATCACTTTTGGAGCTTATGAGAGCGCTGAAAAGGATGTGGTAATAGCTTTGTAGAATATTCAGGGCTGGCAGAATATTCAGAATATATGCTTATCTTAGTTTCATCACCGTAAATTTTTGATTATGAGAAAAAAGACAGCAAAATTCCTCCTTATCATTGTTCTGGGATTAATCTTTACAATCAATCTTACAAATGGCCAAACTCATAAAAAAGGGAAGGAAAAAAAAGTGATGAAAGCGTTGATAATGGATGGACAGAATAATCATGATATCTGGCCCAAAACGACTATGATGATGAAGAGTTACCTCGTGCAAACCGGATTGTTTTCGGTTGACATTGCACGGACAGCCTTTACCTGGCAAGGCGATCCATACGATCAGGACAACGGAGTGACGCGAAACAGAAGGTTACAATACCTAAAAGATTATCCTGTTCCTGGCGGGAAGGAGACCAAGTCGATAGATACGCCTGTTCCTGATCCGGATTTCAACCCGGACTTTTCAAAATACGACCTGGTAATATCTAATTTTGGATGGAAAGCTGCACCACTGCCCAAAGAAACGCAAAAGGCACTTGAACAATTTGTGAAAAAAGGAGGTGGACTGATCATCGTTCATGCAGCAGATAATTCATTTCCGGAGTGGCTGGAATACAACAAAATGATGGGATTAGGCGGTTGGGGTGACCGGACTGAGAAATCCGGACCATATCTGTATTACAATCAGGAAGGAGTTCTGGTACGAGATACTTCTGCCGGTCCTTGTGGTTCACACGGTCACGAACAAGAATTTCTGATCACGTTGCGCAATACCAATCACCCGGTTACAAAAGGAATGCCTGCTCAGTGGATGCATGCTAAAGATGAAATGTATGACCGGCTTCGCGGCCCGGCTGAGAACATTTCGATTCTTGCCACGGCATATTCTGATGTTGAAAAGAACGCATCCTTTTTCACGCCTTTGAAAGGCACCAACCGGAATGAACCCATGGTCTTATGCCGGGATTACGGCAATGGACGGGTTTTTCATTTGGTTTTGGGCCATTTCGATTACTCGATGGAATGCGTCGGATTTATTGTGTTGTTGCAGCGTGGAGCGGAATGGGCGGCAACAGGTAATGTAACTCAATCGATACCAGATGATTTTCCGACTGCAGATAAAGTCAGCATCAGGAAATGGGGCAAATAATAATAGAATTTAACTGTCTAAAACTATCAACTATGAAAGCAATTTCGGTTTTGAAACTAGGAATTTTATTTATCGCAATTATACTTGCATTATTTGGATGTAAGGCAAAAACAAATTCTGGTAGTCAGAATACTTCTGAAAAATTCACTCCTCATCCGGTTGTCAAAGAGCATCAGGATGTTACCACTCTTGCCATTGGAGCAAAAGCGCCTGATTTTACATTGCCTGATATGAATGGGAAATATACATCTCTTAAAGATTTCGATAAATCAGACATTTTGGTAATCATTTTCACCTGCAATCATTGTCCGACAGCCCAGGCATACGAAGACCGGATAGTTGAATTCACTTCAGATTATTCAAAAAAGGGCGTACAGGTGGTGGCCATTATGCCAAACAGTTGTGCCGGATTACTGCTCGAAGAATGTGACTATTCAGATCTCGACGATGCCTTTGAAAATATGGCTATCCGGGCAAAAGATAAGGGATTTAATTTTCCATACCTCTATGATGGAGATGATCAGGCGGTTTCAATTAAATATGGACCAACAACAACACCTCATGCTTTTGTTTTTGATAAAAGCCGCACCCTCCAATATGCCGGAAGAATTGATACACACGAGAAACCCGGAACAGGCAATGCCGAAGACCTTCGTCAGGCTGTAGATGAAATGCTTGCCGGCAAACCAGTAAGCACGCCCGTCAATAAGACTTTCGGGTGCTCTGTAAAATGGTCGTGGAAGTCTGAATGGGCTCAAAAAGCAAATAAAGACTGGAATGATAAGGCCGTTTCAATCGAGCCCATCGACGACAAAGGAATCAAAGAGCTGCTTGCAAATAAAACCGAAAAACTGCTTCTGATTGATGTGTGGGCGAGCTGGTGCGGACCATGTGTTCTGGAACTGCCTGAATTGGCTAAACTTCAGCGCATGTACGGAACCAAACGCAAATTTGAGCTGGTTACCTTATCTGCCGATAAACCTGAGAAGAAAGACGAAGCGCTTTCAATCCTGAAAAGTAAAAACCTTCCGATACGGAATTTCATATTTTCGCGCGATGACCAGTACAAATTGATCGAACTAATTGATCCGAAATGGAATGGAGCACTTCCTTACACGCTTCTGATCGAACCGGGAGGAAAAGTCATTTATAAGAATCAGGGACTTGCCGATATGCTGGAATTAAAGAAGAAAATTGTTGACCATCCCCTTATTGGAAGATATTTTTAAAGAAAAAATAGGAGAAGAGAATTATCTTATCCGGTTATTGTACATTGCTTGTTATTTCTGAATTCATGCAGTTAAAAAACAAATCGAATTACCCTCAAAAAATCAAAACCAGCACTCTAGGGCACTCCAGAAAATAGAAAAGACCTTGCATCGCTGCGAAGTCTTGATAATCAAAGTGGAAAATATCGGAATTGAACCGATGATTTTTTGACTGCCAGCAAATTTGTAAACTCATCTTACCAATTGAATTTCAGATATATAGTAATTAGGGTCTGCTGAAAAACTCAGGCCACGATTTTTAGTATGAATGGATATGGCTGTAATATTTCAGGAAAGCGAATCATTTGACTTTTAATTTGATCTGCATTTCGATTTATCCTATACAAAATTTGTTTTGCTGAAAAAC
>JANXYV010000053.1 GCA_025355875.1 Prolixibacteraceae bacterium
ATAAGTAGTGGTTTTGTGAATAAACTGCTTTTTGATTTGTAACTAACTCAAATATAGCATTTTAAATTCAATTTTACCACTACTTATTAAATTCTAATTCCCGCTTATATCAACTCTCAGATACGTGGGAAACTTTAGTTATCTAAATCCTAACACCAAGAAATTTCAAAAGAATCTGAATATCCATGTGCTTGAAAATAATAGCATTTATGCCATGACACCGGGCAGCAGTCATGGATTCTGGATCGCAACAGAAAAGGATGGAATATGCAAAATTGATGTTCAAAAACAAGGTTCAACTATCCAAAGAACTATAAAAGATTTCAAAACGATTCAGATAGAAGGGAAAATTAGCACACTTCTTGAAGATTCAAAAAACACGCTCTGGATCGGTAGCCGTTATGGATTAACATCTTTCAATATTCAGAAAGGTACTATCAACAAATACGTTTTCGATAAGAATGATCTTCAGAACAGCTCAAATGACGTAGTGGCAGTCTGCGAAACCGAAACTCCTGAAGAATACTGGATTGGTACCGACAACGGACTCTATTTGTACAACTTCAAGACTCAAAACTTCAAGAAATACAGCAATGAAAGCAATGTTTCTTCATCGATCAACAGCAATCATATATTAACCATCTATAAAGATAAACGGAAAAATATCTGGATTTCTACCTGGAAGGGATTGAACAGGTACAATCCACAAAATGACAATTTTACCTCTGTATCAGAATTGGGAGCCAATAATATGTATATCAATTTGTTGCACGATGATTCGAGAGGTAACTTGTGGCTGGGTACCCGAAGTGGATTGTTTAAGTACGATATTGAATCCGGCACTTCAAAGGCATATGCCGAAGAAGATGGTTTGAGCAACAACAATATCTGCTGTATCATTGATGATTTAAGTGGAAATTTATGGTTGAGTACTAATAAAGGGCTGTCAAAGTTTAACCTGAATAGTTGCGAATTCAAAAACTTTGACATGCAGGATGGGTTGTTGAACAATACATTTAACACCAATTCGGGATTTCTTTCGGATAACGGTATCATTTTTTTGGGTGGAACCAATGGACTGGACGCCTTTATTCCAGACGAAATCAAGACCAACCTGGGAAAAGTTTCGGTGGTATTTAATGATTTCCGAATTTATAATAAACAGGTGCCAATTGGCACACCGGGATCTCCTCTAAAAAAATCTATCATGGAGACAAATAGTATTGTACTAACTGCCCGAGATGAAATATTCTCAATTGGATTTGTTGCTTTAAGCTATGTTAATTCAAATAAGTGCAAGTATGCATATCAACTCGAAGGCTTTGAGAAAGATTGGACCGAAATTGGGGCTGAACGAAAAGCAACATACACGAACCTGAATGCCGGCGATTACATCTTTAAGGTCAAAGCATCCAACGAAGACGGTATTTGGAGCGACAATGCAATAAAATTGAATATCAGAGTGTTGCCTCCCTGGTGGAAAACGCGTTGGTTTAAAGCCATCTTGGTTATTACGGTATTCCTGATCTTTTTTGCTTATTACCGATATCGGATCATACAATATAATAAACGGAATAAACTCTTGGAGAGGATCATTGCTGAACGGGTGAAAGAGATTAATCAGCAGAAGGAAAAACTAGCTCTTCAGGCTGAGAAATTATCTCAAACGAATGTTCTCCTGAAAGATCAGAAAGATGAAATTGAGCGGCAGGCCTCGGATATAAGCAGAATGAATGAGTTGTTGCTGATCCGGAATGAAAACCTTGAAGAGAATGTGGAACAGTTATCAAGGGCAAGGGCCATGAACACCTCACTTACATTTGAAGAATTCCAGCAGATTTACCCTGATGATGAATCTTGCCGGAAATTAATTTACGAATTAAAATCAAAATCAGCTTTTGTTTGCCACGTATGCCAGAAACCTGATTTTACTGAAATTGCTCATCACTATTCACGACGTTGCAAACATTGCGGATATATTGAATCTGTGACAGTTGGCACCATATTTTATCATCTGAAATTTCCAATCGTAAAGGCATTCTATATCCTTTATTTGGTTAGTACCGGACATAAGTTGACTGTCGATCAGTTGTCGAGCCTGATTTCCTTACGGCGCGAGACTTGCTGGATGTTCAAGAGCAAAATTGAAACTCACATGAAACAATTCAAGCGTTTCAAAAATCCCAATGAAGGCTGGAAAGAAATGATCATTGTAAAAACAAAAACCACATAAATGCAATGACGAATATCCTTACTTTTAAGCAGAATCCTGATGTAATTTGGGATTCGTTTTTTAACAGGGATAAAGTTTAGGCTATTTGCAAATTACGTTGAACGTTTTCGGGTAACCGGAACAGGGAGGTTTCTGAGAAATATCGAAGTTTTTCCGGAAAAGAATATCCGGGCTATCACGACAAACTTTAACTGTGAATTTGATGAAGATCTCTTTAATTAATCGATTTATATACAAATACTTCAACTCCTTTTTGTACCTTGTGTTCCTAAATCATGAGGTCGATGTTTTATTTTTAGATTAATGCAGTTGCCCTGCAAATATGCTGACTGATGAGACTAATTCTGGAAAATATCAAAGAGCTGGTTCAGGTGGACCCGAAGCACCGCCTGTGGGTGGCCGGAAAATCCATGTCGCAGGTTCAGACCATTAAAAATGCTTTTTTGGTGGTTCAGGATGAACTTATTGAAGATTTTGGTCCGATGGAGAACATCGGATCAGCCGATTATGAGGGCGAGGACCTGATGATGGAAATTGATTGCTCGGGGAAAATGGTATTTCCGAGTTATTGCGATTCTCACACGCATCTGGTTTTTGCCGCAACCCGCGAATTGGAATTTGTCGATCGGATAAAAGGACTGACTTACGAAGAAATCGCGCGGAACGGTGGCGGAATCCTTAATTCAGCAAAACTGTTACAGGAAATGCCGGAAGATGATTTATTTCATCAGGCCATGATCCGGCTCGAAGAGATTGCCCTGATGGGAACGGGTGCAGTGGAAATTAAAAGCGGCTACGGATTGACGACAGAATCCGAACTGAAGATGCTTCGGGTCATCCGGCGAATGAAACAGAACTCCCCCTTGATGATTAAGTCAACTTTTTTGGCGCATGCATTCCCGCTCGAATACTGCAAAAAACACGACGATTATCTTGATTTGCTGATCAACGAAATGATTCCGCAAATTGCTGAAGACGAGTTGGCCGATTTTGTTGATGTGTTTTGTGACCGCGGTTTTTTTTCGATGGAAGAAGCCGAACGAATCCTGATGGCTGGAATAAAATATGGCACACGGGGAAAAATTCATGCCAATGAACTGGCCAATTCCGGAGGTGTGCAGGTCGGGGTAAAAAATAATGCTTTATCAGCCGATCATCTTGAATTTGTAGACGAGGCTGAAATTGCCGCTCTGCTGGGCAGCGAAACCATGCCAACGGTATTGCCTGGCGCAGCATTTTTCCTGAATCTGAAACTGGCACCTGTAAGGAAAATGATTGATGCCGGACTGCCTGTAGCATTGGCTTCTGACTTCAATCCGGGCACATCGCCCTCCGGAAACATGAATTTCATCCAGTCGCTGGGATGTTTGAAGTATGGAATGACTCCGGAAGAAACTATCCACGCCACTACCATCAATTCGGCGTATGCAATGGGAATCAGTAAGAATTACGGCAGTATTGCGAAAGGAAAAGTGGCCAATCTGTTTATCACCAAAGAAATTTCAAGCTATGCCGTCATCCCGTATTCGTTTGGTTCGAACCTGATTGATACAGTAATCCTGGGAGGGGAAATACAGTGAAGAAGAAGCCTCCCCTAACCCCTCCGAAGGAGGGGAACAAAAAACGTTCTGAAAATTATTGTATTTAAAAAGAAACCAATGTGAATATGGTCTGACCAAAGTCTCACCCTTCGGGGGAGATTTAGAGGGGGCTTAAATTTTCAATATGAAACAACTGATCGAATGTGTCCCGAACTTTTCGGAAGGAAGGGATGAGAAAATCATCAAACAAATTACCGATGCCATTGAAAGTGTAGAAGGCATTAAACTCCTGAATGTCGATCCGGGGAAAGCAACCAACCGCACGGTGGTTACTTTTGTGGGCGAACCGGAAAGGGTGATCGAAGCTGCGTTTCAGGGAGCCAAAATGGCGGCGCAACTGATCGATATGCGCAAACACAAAGGCGAACATCCGAGGTTTGGAGCCACCGATGTTTGTCCGCTGGTGCCCATTGCCAACATTTCGATGGAAGAAACGGTGGTTTATGCACGCAAACTGGCCCGGCGAATAGGAGAGGAACTGGGAATATCGGTCTATTGTTACGAGTTTGCCGCATCGAAAGAGGAGCGGAAAAGTCTGGCTAATTGCCGTGCAGGAGAATACGAAGGCCTGAAGGAAAAACTTCAGCAAACGGAATGGAAACCCGATTTTGGTCCTGATCAGCTGAATGAGAAATCGGGTGCAACGGCCGTTGGTGCCCGTAATTTCCTGATTGCTTACAATGTAAATCTGAATACCACCTCGGTCCGCCGTGCGAATTCAATTGCATTCGATGTTCGCGAAGCCGGGCGGGTGGTTCGCGAAGGTGATCCGGTAAGCGGGAAAATCATTGTCGATGAACATGGCGAACCGCTTCGCATTCCGGGAACCCTGGAAAAAGTTCGCGCCATTGGCTGGTTTATCAGGGAATACGGGATTGCTCAAATCTCCATGAACCTGACCGATATCACCGTCACATCGATGCATCAGGCCTTTGATGAAGTGTCGGAACGAGCCCGCGAAAGGGGAATCAGGGTAACCGGTTCTGAATTGATTGGCGTGATTCCGCTGCAGGCCATGCTCGACGCCGGAAAATACTTCCTCCGGAAACAACAGCGTTCCGTGGGAATTCCTGAAAAAGAAATCATCAAAATAGCCGTCAAATCGCTCGGTTTGGACGAACTCGCGCCATTTGATCCGAAAAAACGAATCATCGAATACCTGATCGACGATCAGCCAGACAAACTTGTTCATTTGTCGCTCGAAGGTTTTTCAAACGAAACCTTGTCCGAATCACCGGCACCGGGAGGCGGTTCGGTTTCGGCTTATGTCGGGGCGCTGGGAGCAGCCCTTGGGTCGATGGTGGCAAATCTTTCTGCTCACAAACGGGGCTGGGACGAACGCTGGGAAGAGTTTTCGGATTGGTCCGAAAAGGGCAAACAGGCTCACGATCGTTTGCTGAAACTGGTGGATGAAGATACCGCAGCTTTCAATGCCATTATGGATGCTTTTGGCTTGCCGAAAAATACCGATCAAGAGAAAAAACTGCGATCGTCTGCTATTCAGGCGGCAACAAAACACGCCATAGAAGTGCCGTTTGAAGTGATGAAAACGACATTTCAGTCGCTCGAAATCATTCAGGCAATGGCCGAAATTGGTAATCCAAATTCATTATCTGATGCTGGAGTTGGGGCTCTTTGTGCGCGGACCGCGGTATACGGAGCTTATCTGAATGTCCGGATCAATGCTGCCGGGCTGGCCGACAAGGCTTTTGCAGAAAAAACAGTTCGCGAAGCGGCAGAACTTCTTCAGAAAACGATGGCCAAAGAAGCCGAAATCCTGAAACTGGTTGAATCGAAAATCGGATAGAACAACGAAATGATGGATAAAACTCCCGAAACTCCTTATTATGCGGCCATTTTCACTTCTGTACGGACCGAAGGTGATCGCGGTTATTCCGAAATGTCGGCGCGAATGGTTGAACTGGCCAGGGAACAGGAAGGTTTTCTTGGAATGGAATCGGCGCGGAATGAAACCGGAATCACCGTTTCATACTGGCGCGATTTAGATTGCATCCGAAAGTGGAAAAATCATTCGGAACATCTTCTTGCACAGGCAAAAGGCAAGGGCAAATGGTATCAGTCATTCAAAGTCAGGATTGCAAAGGTCGAAAAGGAGTACGGATTCGAAAAAGAATAATCTGAACCTGCGGTAATTTTCAGAAAGTATAGTAATTCACCTTGTTGATCGCGGTATTCATATCCGCTCCTTTTAAATCGACCGTGTATTTCTCCTGATTTTTCAGCGAGACCGTTTTCATCAGCGTTTTACCGCCTTTTGCATCTTCGGTGGTCATTTCCATCACAAAGCCACTCACAGAAAGGGTATTGTGAATGGCCGCCATTTTCGCGGCACGGAACACCCCGATATCATTGGGCAACGAAACCTGATCGGTAATCCAGACTTCGCCAAAAATCTTTTTGTACGTATAGGTGTATTTCCTGCAGGAAAAGCCCAGAATCTCCTTCGTTTCGTCAGTAGCAACAATCTCCAGTTTTTTCAGGTCAGCTTCGGCCGGATATTTGAAAGCCCCGGCATTGTAAAACGGCTTTGCGCCGCCACCTTCGCCCAAAATCTGAATGGCAACCTCATTCTTTTTGTCGAGAATGGTCTCCGAGCCCATGCCTTTGCTTTCCGTAACGTATTTAGTGACAAAATTGATCCCGTCGGTCTGGTAATACGTTTTGAAATGCATCGTCCGCATTAATTCGTTGTTCTTTGCATACGCTTCAACCTGAAAAACATTACACTGATCGAAACTGTAGCTTTCGTCCCATTTCACCCCGGGAGCCTTCAATTGCAATTGAGCGTTCGAAACCAGAAAAATCAGCATCAGACCTGAAAAAAGGCAAAATTGTTTCATAAAGAAGAAGATTAATGGTTTGGATGAATGAAAAAAAACTTCCCCGAATATACGGTGCGGCGTCGTAAAATGCAAGTCCGAAGCTTAAACAATCCGCTGACGGATAGTTTGCCAGGTGGAAGTGATGAAAAAACTTTCCGGAAGGAAATTTGCCAGTTTTTTCAGGAATGAATAGGGTAGGGCAAATGATAAAATTTCGGCGGGCATGCGTGTACGGGCCGAAAGATCGAAATTCCCGATGATTGCTTTTTGTTCTGTATTCCGAGTCCGTTTAACAGGCAGTGTAATCAACGCCAAAAGCTGGGAAAAATTAAGGAAAAATGCTGGCGTTATGTCAAGTTATACTGTTGGATGCTCGTCAACCTGAACTTGTTTCAGGGTCTCATCTCATTTAGAGATGCCGAAACAAGTTCGGCATGACACTAGAGTCAGAGGTTGATTTTCGTGTTCAGTCCGTAAACGTTATAGTTTTTCCAGTCGACGATGCAGTTCACAAACAGATCGCAGTAAAACAGGTCGAATCCGATCAGCTTCGACTTCCAGATATGCAACCCTCCGTAAAGACGAACTTGCTGAACGGTCATCGATTTGAGTTCGGTAAAGATTTCGTCAGAAAGAAACGGTTTCGGAATTGCATTGGTCGAACGGGCAAAGAAATCGAGATTCGAAAGGTTATCGAAGCCCAACTGAGAATCGGCGTTTTTGAAGGTCTTATAAACCATCCGGTTGGCAAAACGGATTTTCACATTTCCGGGATTAAAAAGCAAGATCCCATAAAGCAGGTAATTGTGGCCGGCAATCCAGGTGTTCAACTTGTAGTTTTCGGTCTGACGATAACCTAATCCGGCCGAAAAGCCGGGAGTAATTTTCCGGAAAGCGGTTAATTCAAGATGGTAGAAATCGACGATATCCGCCTGGTTATTATACTGAAGCTTGGCATTGAGTAAAAGACTGTATTTTTCATTGATCGGATACGATACATTGGTTACGTTTCAGAGGTAGGAACCATCGTGGGGCAATAAGGCAAAACTGCCCGAAGATAATAGCATAAGGAACAGCAGCAAGGCAGTCTTCAGTGGATTCATCAGGAGGTTTTTCGGTTCGAAATGTCGGTTTTTAATTTGCAAATGTAATTTTAAATCCCAAACTTGTCGAATCATAAACCACAGTCCAAAATAAACTTAACATGAACAAAATCTACACTTTCCTCAGTTTGTTTTTCTTTTCGCTGGCCCTCTTCGCGCAGAATACTGACCTGATTGCCAAAGATGCAAAAGTCACCAAAGCCGGAGGAGGATTCATCTTTACCGAAGGACCTTCAGTTGCGCCTGACGGAAGCGTGTTTTTTACCGATCAGCCCAACGATAAAATCGTGATCTGGGACGAAAATGGAGCCCTGAGCACCTTTATGCAACCTTGTGAACGCTCGAACGGAACCAAATTCAACAAGAAAGGCGAACTGGTGGCCTGCGCCGATCTGCACAACCGACTCGTAGCTATCAGCATGGACAAAAAGATGCGGACACTGGCCGAGAATTTCAACGGACAGCCTTTGAATGCTCCGAACGATGTCTGGATTGCTCCCAACGGCGGAATGTATTTCTCCGATCCTTATTATCACCGCGATTACTGGGAACCCGGTCGAAAGGAACTTCAGGATAAACGCGGCGTGTATTATGTGAGTCCCGACGGAAAGGTGATCAGGGTGATCGACGATTACAAACAGCCCAACGGACTGGTAGGAACCACCGACGGAAAGACTTTATATGTAAGCGATATTGAAGACGGGAAAATCTGGAAGTACACGATTCAGGCCGATGGGAAGCTAACGAACAAAACCTTCTTTGCGCCGGAAGGTTCGGACGGAATGACGATCGACAACCAGGGAAATATTTACCTGTCGAATAAAACCGTTTCGGTTTTTGATAAAAACGGAAAGAAAATCGCCGCAATTGAATGTCCCGAAATGCCGTCGAACCTATGCTTCGGAGGAAAAAACCGGGATATCCTGTTCATTACCGCGCGGACTTCGGTATATACCTTGAAGATGAAGGTGAGGGGCGTGAATTAACTGAAAAAAGGGAAACAGGCAAATGACAGGAAGAAGGAATTGGTCATTTGTCATTGGGAATCAGGAAATATGCGAATTGGGACTTTTTAAGTAAGTGAAACAATAATGTCGTATTTTATCCCTGACTCACCCCACATCCGCTGGCGGACG
>JANXYV010000054.1 GCA_025355875.1 Prolixibacteraceae bacterium
ATCAATTTTACCGTATTTGAGCGTTATTTTTGAACCACAATAAAAGCACTTTTTTTATTCATATTTTTGATTTCTCGCAAAGCTATACCAATAAAGGATTACAGAGGTTTTCACCATTCTTTTTGTCCATTAACCCAAAAAATCTCACAAAACTTCGGCTACCACAAATGTGCTGCCACCAACAAAGATCAGGTCATTTACGCAAGCGTTTAATCGGGCCTGTAGAAATGCCTCCCTCACAGTTGAGTGGCAGGTTCCGGACAAACCAAAGATTTTCGCTTTCGATAATAAAACTTCGGGATCAGCTGCACGCGGAATATTGGCTCGGGAAAAATAATAGATTGCATTTTTGGGAAACAGTGACAAAACCTCGTTCTGATCTTTGTCGTTTACCATGCCTATGACCATGTGCAGATTCTTCCATGCAACATGTTCGATTTGTTCGACCACCAGTTTTATACCTGCAGGATTATGCCCTGTATCGCAGATGATCATTGGATTGTGTCCGATAATCTGCCACCGTCCCATTAAACCGGTGTTGACAATTGTTTTTTCAAGTCCCCGCCGGATAACTTCCTCACTGATATGCCAATCATATGTATTCAAAACATCTATGGTTTTCAAAACGGTGCACACATTGTGCCGCTGATAGATACCAAGCAGGTCAAGTCGCAATTTCGGGAAAACGATTTCATTATTCCTTTCAATGTTCAGACTTTGTTTACCGTCCATCGTAAGCACCGAACTGGCGACCGAATATTCCCGATCTGCAAAAAACAAACTGCACTCCCCAATTTTCGCAAACCGTTCGAAAACAAAACTCGTTTCATCGGTGGTCTCGCCAATTACAACCGGAATTCCTTGTTTGATGATTCCGGCCTTTTCTGCTGCAATTTTTGGCAGGGTATCACCTAAAAGTGCCTGATGATCAAAACTGATATTGGTGATCACCGAAACCTCGGGAGTGATGATATTGGTCGAATCGAGACGTCCACCCAATCCAACCTCAATTACAGCTACATCAACCTGCTGCGAGCGAAAATAGTCGAACGCCATGGAGACGGTGATTTCAAAAAAGGAAGGTTCCAGCTTTACTGACTGATTCTTCTCCAAATATTTCTCAGTAAACCTGACCACAGCATCCTTGTCGATCATCTGGCCATTTACCCGGATTCGTTCCCTGAAATCATTCAAATGCGGCGAGGTATAAAGTCCGGTTTTGAAGCCAGCTTCCTGAAGTATGGAAGCCAGCATGTGCGAAACAGAACCCTTTCCATTTGTCCCTGCCAAATGAATAGTTTTAAACGATCGGTGAGGATGGCCAAAAAGTTCATCAAGTCGGAACGTGTTTTCAAGATTGTCTTTATAGGCTGCAGGTCCAGTTCGCTGAAACATAGGCAACTGCCCATACAGAAAATCGAGAACTTCGGGATAGGTTTTCATCCAAAAAAAACTTATAAACAACGGTTAAAAAAATACATCGTAAAAATGAGAAATTACAGCGGATGTCGGAAGAATTCCGTTCATATTTTTCTAAATTTCGCCAAACCTTAATAATTCAATCGATGGTTAGGAAAAAGCAAACTAAAATTTTTGTTCTTGACACCAATGTCATTCTGCATGACCACACTAGCATTTATCAGTTTCAGGATAATGACATTGTCATTCCTATCACCGTGTTGGAAGAGTTGGACAAATTTAAACGTGGAAATGATCCGATCAATTTTCAGGCTCGCGAATTCGTTCGTGAACTCGATGAAATTGTGGGCGACCAACTTTTCAATGGAGGAATAAAACTCGGGCCGGACAAAGGAAAACTCATCATCGAGACTGGGAAACCTATGCCTGAGGAAATGAAAAACTCTTTCAGGGAGGACATTCCCGATCACCGTATCCTGGCAATTGCCATGTATGTCGGACAAAAATACCCCGATCGTCCGACCATTCTGGTATCAAAAGACATCAACCTGCGAATGAAGGCCAAATCACTGAAAATTCAGGCCGAAGATTACTACAACGACAAAGTAAAAGACATTCAGTTCCTGAATAAAAGTGTGACTGAATTATCTCCCTTCGATGATACTCTGATTGAAAAGCTTTACAACGAAAACTCGCTGCCTGTTGAAATGATGGGCATGGAACAAACTCCGGATATCAATGAATACTTCATCATTAAATCGCTCAAAGCAAGCGTTCTGGGCCGCTATGATGGAGGACTAAAAAAAATGATCCGGGTGGAGAAGAAAACAGCTTATGGAATTAAACCGCGTAATGCTGAACAAACCTTTAGCCTGGATGCTTTATTTAATCCCGATATCAAATTGGTCGCATTAACCGGAAAAGCTGGAACCGGGAAAACATTGCTGGCTCTGGCTGCTGCTCTTGAACAACATAAGAACTTCGGTCAGATTTTGCTTGCACGACCTATTGTGGCACTGAGTAACCGGGATTTGGGTTATCTGCCAGGTGATGCACAGGAAAAAATAAGTCCTTACATGCAGCCACTTTTCGATAACCTTTCAGTAATCAAGCACAATTACAATTTACGAAGTTCAGAATATCAGCTCATTGAAGAACTTTTGAAGGACGATCGCCTGATTATTACCCCGCTTGCGTACATCCGTGGCCGAAGTTTATCGAATTCCTATTTCATCATTGACGAAGCACAAAACCTGACTCCGCACGAGATAAAAACCATCATTACCCGCGCCGGAGAAGGCAGCAAACTGGTTTTTACCGGCGACCTTCAGCAGATCGACTCGCCATATCTCGATATGAAATCGAACGGCTTGGCATACATGACCGAGAAGATGAAAAACCACGAAATTTTCGCCCATGTCAACCTGGTCAAAGGTGAGCGCAGTTATCTGGCCGAACTGGCTAGTGATTTGTTATAGATTTGCCGGTAAGTTTTACCTGCACTCCCGATGACCAAAGAAACTTTTTTGAATAGATCCAATAACGAAAAATGAGCGATAAAAAAAATGGAAATAAACCTTGAAAACCTTTGCACGCTGGTGCAGCATCTGGCCCGCGAAGTTGGCCGTTTTATTTATGAAGAGCGCCTGAAATTTACTTCGAAAGATATCATTCACAAAGGAAAAGCAGACATGGTCACGTATGTGGATAAAACGGCAGAAACCAGGATCGTCGATGGATTGCGGGAATTAATTCCGGATTCCGGATTTATTGCTGAAGAAGGAACCGCACACGATAATGGTGAAAGGTATCGGTGGGTGATCGATCCTTTGGATGGTACGACCAATTACATCCATGGAATTTCACCTTTTGCAGTGAGTATTGCCCTGATGCAAGACCAGGAAATCATCCTGGGTGTTATTTATGAAATCAACCTGAACGAAATGTTTTACGCATGGAAAGGTAGCAAAGCTTATATGAATGGGAAGGAAATATCGGTTTCGAAAGCTTCAGCCACAGCCGATTCGCTCATTGCCACCGGGTTCCCTTATTACGATTTCTCAAAGCTGAACCGATACATGGAAGCCATGAGCTTTTTCATGCGCAACTCGCACGGTATGCGCCGTTTGGGATCGGCTGCCGCTGATTTGGCTTATGTGGCAGCCGGAAGGTTTGAAGGTTTTTATGAACATGCCTTGCATTCGTGGGACGTTGCAGCCGGAATCATCATTCTGAAGCAGGCCGGTGGAAGGGTCTGCGATTTCAATGGAGGCGACAATTATCTGTTTGGAGGTGAAATGATTGCTTGTAATGCCAACTATTTTGATGAATTTTACAGCATCGTACACCAGCATCTGGCATAGTTAACCTGGAAAAAGAAAAAAGGAAAGAGAAAAATCTCCGTAATTTAATTCATACTATTTCCTCTTTTCTCTTTCCTCTTTGTTTTAGTAACTTGCATCGAACTAATAATCATCGCCATGGTCGAAAAAGAAATTGCACTCATCAATAAACAGTTGGAAAACCTGACTGCCAAAAACTTCGATCTGGAAGCCTGGAAAAGCCATACGATCATTTTTCTGGAACGGATTTTCGGAAAGGAAAGCACCAAAGTCAAGATGATCAAGGAACTCAAACACGATTATTCAAGCTGGAGCCTGCGCGATGCGGCCGGAACCGGAAAAAATTCTGACCCGGTAATTCAGAAAGCCCGAGAAATTTTGGAGGCCACCAAACTGGAACTCGAACAATTGGGCATACCCAGACAGGAAGAAGATAACCTGAAAATCTGGACGCTGCTCGAAGAAGAGATGACGGGCAAGCAAATCCGCGAAATCAAACTGATTTTACAATCTGAAGAACCGGAAAAGATGGAAAAGATTGCCAACATTGTTTTTAATCTTGAGAAAGAAAACATGGCGACCTTAATCGTCAAATTACTGATCCCATGAGAAAAACATGTGTTCAGTTTCCAGTCGCAGTAAACCAGTTCAATCCTTCAGTAATTCACTAATTCATTCCTTCAGTTTTTTATGAATCCAAAAATCGCCATTGTGATCCTGAACTGGAACGGAGCAAAACTGCTGCAACAATTTTTGCCTTCGGTGATCGAACACAGCATCGGTGATTTTACGGAAATCTATGTGGCAGACAACGGCTCAACTGATTACTCACTGTCCATCCTTCAGCAAAATTTTCCGGAAATCCGGGTACTCGACCTGAAGCGAAACTATGGATTCGCCCGCGGATACAACGAAGCGCTGAAACAGATTGACTCGGACTATTATGTGATCCTGAATTCGGATGTGGAAGTGACTTCCGGATGGCTTGAATCGCCAATCAGATTGATGGAAACTGATTCATCGATTGCTGCCGTTCAGCCCAAAATACTGAGTTTTCAGCAAAAATCCCAATTTGAATATGCCGGTGCGGCCGGAGGTTTTCTTGACCGGTTCGGATATCCGTTTTGCCGTGGCCGGATTTTTAATGAAGTGGAGGCTGACCTTGGTCAATACGATGATTCGATTGATATTTTCTGGGCGACCGGAGCCTGCATGTTTGTCAGGGCCGGCAAATTTCACGAAGTTGGCGGTTTCGATGCCGATTTCTGGGCCCACATGGAAGAGATTGATTTGTGCTGGCGACTCAGAAACCGGGGATTCCGGATTGTTTTCACTCCTGAAAGTACTGTTTATCATGTTGGTGGCGGAACGCTGTCGTACGACAATCCGCAGAAACTCTTCCTAAATTTCAGGAATAACCTGTGGCTTTTATATAAAAATCTACCTGCCAATCAGCTTTTCTATATTCTGTCAGTACGGATGATTTTGGATGCGGTCGCGGCTTTTAAGCTCTTGGCTGAATTTAATCTGAATGGCATCCGGAGTGTTCTGAAGGCGCATTACCAATTTTACAGGTCGTTGCCTGAACTTCATCGAAAACGCAGGCTGGGCGGTCAGAATGGGCATTTCAGCTCACCTGCCGAAAAACTTCCGAGAAGTATTGTCTTCCAGTTTTATGTCCGGAAACGGAAAAAATTCAGTGAAATTCATTTCTGAAAACTGAATTCTGCGACTGGTCACTTTTTCAATCCTTCAGGTAATTAATCTGTACAAGATCGTTCCAGATCGGATCTTTCGGCGGTTTGGCCAAGATTTTTACCGGTATTTTGGTGACCGGATGAATGAACTCAATCTTGCGTGCATGGAGATGGATTCCGGCATTTTCGTTGCTGCGGGCGGCGCCGTATTTCAGATCGCCTTTGATGTGCAGGCCAATCCGGTTTAGCTGAGCCCGAATCTGATGGTGACGACCGGTTTTTAAATCAATTTCGAGAAGATGGTAATGATTGAGTGTTGCAACGTGCCGGTAATCCAGAATAGCTTCTTTGGCGCCTTTACGTTCCTTGTTGTGCGCATGCGATTTATTCTTTTCCTCATCCTTCAACAGCCAGTGATGCAAGGTTCCTTCTTCCTGTTCAGGTAGTTTATCGACCACGGCCCAGTATGTTTTTTTCATCGCTTCCTTGTCCTGGAACATTTCGTTCAGGCGGTTGAGCGCCTTGCTGGTGCGGGCAAACAATATGACACCACTGGTTGGGCGGTCCAAACGGTGTGGCGATCCCAGGTAAACATCGCCCGGTTTTTTGTATTTTTCCTTGACGTATTCTTTGACCTTGTCGATTAAGGTTACATCGCCGGTTTTATCACCCTGAACGATTTCCCCGCAAGCCTTGTTGATCGCGATAATATGATTGTCTTCGTATATTACTTCCATTTTTTGAAACTCTTTTTTGTACTCAAAGGGCTGAGCAGATAGGTGAATATTTTTTGTCTGATTCTTTTTGATCAGCCTATTAATTGCGGCGCATACATCTTTACCTTTTCAGAGATCATTGGTGGATGCGCCTTGTTTTCCTGTGCTTCATTATACCCCGGGTTGCGTCGTTCCTCCTTACCCGGGGCTATTGATATTTCGCCCTTTCAGGGCTCAACACCAAACGCTTTCAAATATGTTCGAATATTTTCCAGCAAGCCTTTGAATTTTTATCTTGGAAAATATCCAATAACCAATATTGAATATTTAATCTCCAAAAACCTTCGCACAACGAACAACTTGAAACCTGAAACCTGAAACTTGAAACTTTTTTAGTATTGTTCCTTTACATTCGGGAAATCACCTGATTTCACATCCTGAACGTAATGATTGACAGCTCCCTGGATTTCATCGGCCAGGTTCAGATACCTCCTCAGGAAACGTGGCGAAAAAGTCTGGGTAATTCCGAGCATGTCGTGAATAACCAGTACCTGACCATCGCAACCGCCACCGGCACCAATGCCGATGACCGGAATTTTCAGGGCTTTCGAAACTTTTTCTCCCAATTCGGCTGGAATTTTCTCGAGCACAATGGCAAAACAACCTGCCGCTTCGAGTAAGATGGCATCCTCGATCAGTTTCTTGGCTTCCACTTCTTCTTTGGCCCGAACGACGTAGGTTCCGTATTTGTTGATCGATTGCGGCATCAGTCCCAGATGACCCATTACAGGAATTCCGGCAGACAAAATCCGCTCGACCGATTCGATGATTTCCTTACCGCCTTCCACTTTGACGGCATCGGCATGGGTCACTTTCATGATCTTGATGGCCGAATTGAGCGCTTCCAGCGAGTTTCCCTGGTAACTTCCGAAAGGCATATCGACCACAACCAATGCACGGGTGACAGCCCGTACCACCGATTTTCCGTGATAAATCATTTGGTCCAGCGTGATCGGCAAAGTGGTTTCGTTACCGGCCATCACGTTGGATGCCGAATCGCCAACCAGAATAATGTCGATTCCGGCCTGATCAACCAGTTTGGCCATACTATAATCGTACGAGGTGAGCATGGCTATTTTCTCGCCTTTCAACTTCATTTCCGAAAGAACATGGGTGGTCACCCGCTTAATTTCCTTGTGAACTGACATATCGATTCATTTTCGGTTTGGCTACAAAAGTAAGAATTTAATGTTTGAAGTGTTCGTTTTATTTATTAGCGTCAATCTTTGACATTTTCTATGTTTAGCAACACAGACTTACAAGAATAATATTTATGGTTATCGTTGTTTTTGATCGCTCTGATAGTTACCTTGCACCTTGCTTAGCATATAAAATCCACTTCAAAACCAACTCTATGAAAGTCGCATTAGCCTTGCTATTTTTCCTTGGAATTTCCTTCACTGGCCTGACCCAAGATAAGAATTTTGATTTATCGAAATACAAGTTTCCGGATTACAAAAGGCATGAGATGGAGTTTAATATCAATGCAGCCGGAATGAGCAACAAACGAACGATGGTCGAATCAATCGGTCGCGGTGACACCAATGTGGTCATCGGCAATTCATATTTCAATTCTGATTTCGTGTTGAGTTACAGATTTGATCATTTGACGCGTGCGCGAATCGATTATCTGAGTTCAAGTTTATCCGGAAATTACAGTTACTGGATGAATCAAAACTACGGCGAAACCACCAAAGCCTACTTTCCACGAATAAACTGGATTCTCGACGGGTCGAGGAAGGCCTATCTGAAAGAAGACAAATTCTTCATGGAAATGCTTACCCATGTCAATTATTCGTTCGTCGAAACAAAAAACACTTATTCTGCCGGAAGCCAGATGAATACTCAGAATAGCCAGAATTATCTCATCCTTCAGTTAGGGTTCGGCGGAGGAACAGGTCGCATGGAAAAGGTAAGCGATTTATGGCAAACCTATTATATTCTGGAAAAACTGAAAGCGCAAAAGTCGCTTTCCAGAAATCCGGAAGAAAAAGACATCATGGAAGTGGCCATGTTTGTCTCGAAACTGAAAAACAAACGTTTCTTTGATGCCCGCCTTCAGAAAATCGCCGAGTTACAGGCGTTGGATTCGACCTTGCACAAACAAGGACTGGTTAGAGATACTGACATTTTATACTTCACTACCCTGAACGATTACTGGAGTTATGGCCATTTCCCTGACCGGGAATCGGGAAAAGTTCTGAAATTCTCGTTGTCGCCAATGTATGCGATGAATACAGAAAAGTCGAATGTGAGCGATCAGTATTTTGCCAAGTTCAGTTTAATTTCCGATGCTTATTTCAATTGTACCAAACAAATCAATCTCTTCTGGGAACGGAGACTTTCCGTATGGATTTCGAATGAAACTTTGGTTGATACGACCGGAGGCAGTTTCGAAGATTACCGTTCGAATCTTTTTCGCAGCGGCGCCAGCATCGGATACGGCTTCTATCCCGATTCGCGAACTTCCATCTCAGGAAACCTGGGATACACGGGCCAAAACCTGTCAATTTATAACGTCAGATACGATACACCCAATGAATGGATCAACCGGTTTTTTATTAATTTAAGTGCGAATTACTACTTGTCGCCCCAGCTCCAAATCACCGGAAATGTTGAAATGAATTACTCCGATAAGGGAACCAATGAAATGAACCCTTTTTACCTGAATTATAATCTGGGCCTTCGATACGCGATATTCTAAACTTCAGGATATTGATTATTGCTTCACAACATTCAACATCAGCGTATCAGCATTTAATCCGGTA
The DNA here is from genome assembly GCA_025355875.1 of Prolixibacteraceae bacterium. Taxonomy (GTDB): domain Bacteria; phylum Bacteroidota; class Bacteroidia; order Bacteroidales; family Prolixibacteraceae; genus Aquipluma. Next base: position 9,003 of record JANXYV010000054.1, read on the forward strand.
AATATTCCCAAGCCATTTTTAACATTTGTAGCAGGATTGGTCAGGTTTTGCGAACTGTTTCCGTTGTCCTTATACAATTCGGCATATTCAGGATTCAAATGGTAAAGTATCAGGCGGTGTTTGCCGTAATACTGGAAATTCATGGATGGAATTTCGTACTGGTTGCTTTGGGTCGGTTCATTCCTGAAAAATCTTCCCGGAGGGTCTTTATCCCCAAAATTGTAGATAGGATCCGGATTTTTTTCTGTATTTTCAATCACCACCATGTAATAACCCTCGTCATTATTGGTCCAGCCAAGTTTTACCGGGTCGGGCATGGTTGGAGGCCCTCCTGACGGAAACCCTCCGCTGAAATCCATGGATGGGACTTTAAGTACAGTTACTGACTGTGTGTAATTAACAGGTTTTGTCGGCAAATCGGTCGACGAAGTTACCAGCTGATTGTTAAACTCAAACTCGAGCTGGTAGGTAATTCCTTCCTGTGGTAAAAGGGTTGGATCTTTATATACACCATTACCAACTGATGGTATAATCCGGGTTTGATTGTTGTACAAAATTTTGATATGAAGGTGATCCAGGCTATCATTAGAGAAGGCGACATTGTTGTCGTATGGTGTTTTTCTGGAAATAGTAATCGAAACCGGATTATTCTTGATCAGGTATGATTCAACCACAGGGATATCGTTAAAAGCAAGCTTCTCATTTTCCTTGTTGCAAGAAATTAATGCCAGCAAGGAACTCAAAGTCAGGATTAAACCATTAAATACAAGTAATGTAGAAATGGATTTTCTCCTGAAAACAATTTTTCGCATTGGACTCGTTAATATAGTAGGTTTCATATTATTTAAGTTTAAAGGTTAGCGTAATATTTGGTGTAATACCTAAAAACTGTTTGTCGATCGAAACAATTTCACCATCGCTAATCTGGTATTCTTTATACCATGTATTTACATGGCTGTAAGCATTAAACAGCGAGAAGCTAATATTGCCTCTTTCTGTCATTTGGTCGAGCGATTTCAGGACATAGTTGACAGAAAGATCCATCCTGTGATAGTTTGGTAGACGTCGGCTATTTTTTGCGCCGGCAGAAATAAAAGTTTTCTTAGTACCATCGAGCAGGGTAATTGTATAACCTCCTTCTGGTGCAGTGTAAGGTCTTCCTGAAGCAAAAATCCAGGTTGCGGCAAAGCTGAATTTTCTCCATTTATAGATTCCTATAATCTTAAATTCATTGGTTATATCCTGGTTTGCAGCAAAATATTTTTCCCCGTATACATCAAACTGATTCCGCGCCTGAGCCAGGGTGTATGATACCCATCCGGTCAGATCACCAACCTTTTTTTGAGCCAGAAATTCGATTCCCTGAGCATATCCTTTCCCAGTATAGAAGTTCTGCTCATAACTGACTCCACTTCTCATCGGGTTCGGATTAAACCGCAAGGAATATTCTGAAAGACCGGCAAGCTGTTTGTAATAGGCTTCAACGCTGAACAGATAATCATTTGTTTCGTAATTGACGCCGGTTATGTAGTGGTAAGCCTGGCTCACAGGCACTTTCTGATCGTCAGACAGAATCCAGAATTCGCTGCTGCCTGACATGATGTCTTCCCGGGTTATCCGGTTGGCAAACTGGTAATATTTTCCCCATGCACCAATGAGTTTAACTTTATCATTCAGTACATATGTTGCAGATAACCTCGGCTCAGCATAAACCTTACGGGTGACATCATAAAAAGTGGTATGAATACCAGGTGTGACTGACAGTTTACTATCCAAAAATTTGAATTTGTTCTGAAGATAGCCACCGTAAAGATTTCCCTTATTACTGATATCAAGAATAGAAGATGTATCGTTCTGGCTGTATGAATAGTGGATGTTATAATTAGTAAGTTTTAAACCAAAACTGATCTGGTTTTTCGACGAAACGTCCCACGTATAATCAGAACGAAAACTGAAGTCTTTCAGGTCGTTGTTTTCAATGGCCCCCATTTTAACGGTGGTTTCATTTCCATTAGCATCGGTATTTGTCCGGTCGCTGGTGCGGTCGCGATTACTGTAATAGTTTGAATAACTGAGCAGTGAATTTCCATAAAATTTGTCAGTCCACCTTCTCGACCATTTTAGGCTAGATCCAAGATTTCCGTATCTGGTCAGGTCACTTGTATTTGATCCAAAAGATCGGCCACCCATTCCGCCGAAGCTTGTATTGTCAATTTTAACGCTGTTATCGAGGTTGTCTGTTCCGTTAAAGAAACTAAATGAAACCAGATCTTTATCAGATGGGCGGTAAGATAATTTTGAATTCAAATCATAAAAATAGGATGATACTTGTGATGCAAAGTTATTCCCTCCGAATCCCATTCCACCACCTGGTCCACCTCCTGATGGCCTTTGAACAGCCTGTTTGCTGTTGTTGTATTGCTTGAAAATCTTGTTGTAAATTGGCCCCTTATATGATCTCCGAAAAGCAAATAACGAGGTAAACTTATCTCCGATAGGTATTTCGGCATATACGTTTGCGCTGAGCAAACTCAAGTCTCCACCGATATTGAAGTCTTTTGAGTTTCCGTCTTTCCCGGTTATATCAGTTACACTCGAAAGCCTTCCGGCATATTTTGACTCAAATCCGCCTTTGTACAATTGAACATCTTTCACTGCATTGGCATTGAAAGCCGAGTAGAAGCCATATAAATGATCAACATGATATACCGTAAATCCATCATAAAGAATCAGATTCTGATCGGGTGTTCCTCCACGAACATAGAGCCCTGCTGAACCTTCATTCGCGGCTGAAACCCCAGGCATCAACTGAAAAACACGCAAGATGTCCTTTTCGCCAAGGCTGGGTAGTTCTGCCAGCTTTTTTGGCGTCATCTGCATGGTGCTGATTCTATCGTTGTTATTCATTATCGTATTTTTCGTGGCAGTTACAACAACCTCTTCCACCTCTAAACTTTGAGGTTCCAACTGAATATTCAGCTTGGTTTTCGGCATGTCTGGTGTCAGGAACAAATAGTTCGTCTTAAAACCAATGGAAGAGATGACAACGGTGGAAGTGTCGGTAGGTACATTTTGTAAGGTATAATAACCATCCTGATTGGATTGTGTACCTCTATTTTTACCTGCCAGATAAACTGTTGAATAAGGGACAGCCTCACCCGTTTGTGAATCGACAATTTTACCGCTAATTAGTATATTGAAATTCCGGGGTTTGCCAAAGTAGGTCTTTCTTGCTTCTGTCTTGTCCTCCATGGCAATTGATCCCGGCGTTCTGTTTTTACCAACAATCGTTATTATATGGTCAGTGCCTATATACCATTCCAGTTTTGAAACCAGGCACCAATGATCCAACAATTTATCCAATGGCTGATTTAAAGTATTATCAACTGTTTGAATGCTTGATAACTTACGTTTATTGAAAGTAAACAACACGTTTTTATCCAAAGATATGCGGTCGAGTACCTGATCTAGGGATCCAACATATTGTTTGTCCAGAATTATCTTGCTCTGAGATTGTGAGAGTACAACTAATTGGAAAAGGCAAACAATCGTGATGGTAGATTTAATTTTCCTAATAATTTGCTTCATTTAAATGCCAGTATTTCGGATTATTACTGGAGGTAAATATTAGGAATGAAAATCAAACTGAAAAATTTATCGGGTAAATGAGTCAAATGTGCCGCCGAATGCGAACCTTACTCATTTGTGGCCTTAAACCACATCATGAATTCCTCTCTATATCTTATTCCCATAGGTAGTTCAATATTCTGCAGCATGATACGGTTATGACGAACTGATCTGACCTGATTCAACGGTATTATATAAGATCGGTGAATTCGCATAAATTGCTCGTATGGCAACATTTCCTGAATTGCTTTTAGGCTCAACAAGGTTATTACAGGTTTTTTTTCGGATAGGTGGATCTTTATGAAATCATCGAAACTCTCAATGTATTCGATCTCCTTAACTACAATTTTAATCAGGCTGTATTCCGACCGCACATGGATGCATTTTTCATTGCTTTTGGCATCCAGATGTAAGTAATTCTTGAAATCAATCGCCTTATTGATTGCGATAAGAAAGCGATCATATTCTATTGGCTTAAGTAAGTAATCAACCGCCTGAACATTGAAGCCTTCAACTGCATATTCACCATAGGCAGTTGTAAATATGACCATTGAGTATTGCTCTACTGCTTTATAAAAGTTAATTCCTGAAATATCGGGCATTTGGATGTCGAGTAATAACAGATCGACCGCATAATTTTTCAGGTATTTTAACGCATCAAGCGGATTAGTAAAGGTTTTTAGCAAATTTAAACCTTCAGTCCGCAATGCATAGTCGCTTAATAATTGTAATGCCAGCGGTTCATCATCAATGGCGATACAGGTAATCATACTAAAATCAGATTCAATTTTACTTCATAAGTTTTATCCGTTTCGTTTATTTGAAGCGAAGATTTTTTATTGTAAATCATTTCAAGCCGTTTCCTTGTGTTTTCAATACCAACACCTGTTGAATTCTGTGATTCGGATTTTGTGTTCAGTTTATTGTTTTTTACAGTAAAGTGTAATTCATTTTCAAATAACTCAATTTCAATACTTATCTTCATTGTTTCTATAGCGCTGGTACCATGCTTGATAGCATTTTCGACAAATGGAATCAGGATAAACGGCACGATCTGAAGTCCTTGTGGATTTCCTGAAATCCGGTAATCGATTTCATTATTATTTGCCAGCCGTAACCTGTGGAGTTCAATAAAATTCCCTACATATCCCAATTCCTTTTCCAGAAGAACAAAAGGAGTGTGCGCATCCAAAATCACATATCTCATCAGTTTCGAAAGCTTCATAACCGCTTCGGCTGTTTGCTCCGATTTTAAGGTGGCAAGCGTATATATTACATTTAAAGTATTGAACAAAAAGTGTGGATTGACTTGTGCTTTCAAATATGAAAGTTCAGCATTCAGCTTCTCTTTTTCAATTTTAGCTTTTTCTTCTTCTGTTTTTTTCCATTCAGCATTCATTCGTAAGCCTAACGACACAAATAAAACCACAACAAAAAGTAATATAGAATGGACAAATATAGGTGGCATTTGTCTCGAAGTGTTTCCAGAATGATCATTGAATAGATAGGAACAAATAACTGAAAATAAAATGATTACAGCAAGACAACCAATAACCGATAAAATATAGGCAAATGTTTTTTTCCTAAGAAAAAGCAGTGGTATTAGTAAATAATAATTGAAATAATAAAATCCGATGGGCAGAATAGTAGTCAGAATATTGACCGTTGGGTTAATGTTCCTCATTGGCGGCATTGCCTTTGGCGCTTCATGTGGAGTAAGAAGCAATGGCAAAAGTAAGAGCCCGCTCCAAACTAAGATTTGAATAATTACCGTGATTACCTTGGGTCTCATTGTGCTTAATTTCGAGGCAAATATATTGAAATATCAATGCTTTATGAACTACTGAAAAAATTCTGTAAAGCAAAGTAGCCGGATCAATAGAACCGGCTACTTTGCTTTTGTCAGGAAAGAAGATGATTATCAACCATCATACCTTCAGGAATATTCCTTTTTTATACATATAATACAGCAACATCCATACAAATATCAAAGTTCCGATTTGACTGACAACCAGACCAAAATCGCCCCAAAGAACCGTCCAGCCTAGAACATATTTGGTGATATTGCCAAGGTTAACCAAATCGGACAACAAGTAGATAAAGATGGAATTCATTCCGATCACCCTGAAGTAAAAAGACCATTTCTTCCAGCCTTTCACATCGATCATCCAATAAAAAAGAGTCATCAGTAAAAAGCCGATGCCGCCTGTCAGCAGGTTGAAAGGACTGGTCCAACAGGCTTTGATGATTGGATAAAAGGTACTGAGGATCAAAGCCATCACGATAGCTGAAGCTCCGATGGAAGAAAGTATTCTGATTTTTTGCTGGTTGGTCGATTTTTTATCGCGAAGGAAATGTCCGGCCACCGAACCCATCAAGGTCACGGTAACGGCTGAGACGATACAAAGCAAACCTTCGGGATCGAATATCTTTCCATGCAATCTTCCGGGTAAAATCATCCGGTCGATGTATCCATTGATGCAGCTTTCCGGAGTCAAAACACCAGCTCCGATGCCGGGAACAGGAACCAGCAACTGGATAATTCCGATACCGATCAGGATTCCTCCCAACCAATAGAGAGTGCTTTTAAAAGATTTGGTGTAAATCACAATGAAGGAGGCAAACATATAGGCCAGCCCAATCTGCGAGAGCACGCTCACAAAACGGGGATTATCAAAACCATTGCTAAACACACCATTGTATACCATTCCCAACAAAACCAGAATGCCAGCTCGTTTAACTACTTTTTTGGTCAGTTCCGATTTTGATACTTTCCTTTCGAGTTTCGATACCAAGGCAAAAGGAATGGCCACTCCGCTGATAAACATGAACAACGGAAAGATCAGATCTTCAAAATGAAATCCGTTCCAGGGAACATGTTCCATTTGTTCAGCCAATGTTTTGAGCCACTCAGCTCCTGAATATTTGGCAAGAAGGGTAATCAGGAAACCACCGCCGGTTATCCAAAACATATCAAAACCACGTAAGGCATCGAGTGACAATAATCGTTCGCGGGGAACGACCGGGCTTGGTTTCTGTTTCATAGATTGAAGTTTAAGATGGGTTGAAGATAGTAAAAAACAGAAAAAAGTCATCCGTCATTAGAAAAAAGGAAAATAAGGAATATGGAATATGGAAATGTCGATAGTTGCCGCTTTCCGAATGACAAATGACTATTTCCAAATTTTTCCGCTGTCTTTTTGTCACGGAAAATGTCAGGATGTTCACATGTCAAAAGAATTGAATGTCAGTTTTGCCAGTTTTTCGTTTGTCAGGTCTATGGCACAGCGATTGATTGGAATTGCTCGTATTTGAATTTTAATGAATAACAAGTTTAAATTATTATAAAATGGGAAAAATTATTGGAATTGACTTAGGTACCACCAACTCGTGCGTATCAGTTATGGAAGGTAACGAGCCTGTTGTTATCCCAAATAGCGAAGGCAAACGTACAACACCATCCATCGTTGGATTTGTTGAAAATGGAGAACGCAAAGTTGGTGACCCTGCAAAACGGCAGGCAATTACCAACCCCACAAAGACAATCTCATCCATCAAGCGGTTTATGGGTGAAAGTTTTTCGAACTTAGCTAAGGAAATCGCCCGGGTTCCGTATTCAGTGGTTCAAGGTGATAACAACACACCACGGGTCGTTATTGAAGACCGCAAATATTCGCCACAGGAAATTTCGGCCATGATTCTTCAGAAAATGAAGAAAACTGCCGAAGATTATCTTGGACAGGAAGTTACCGATGCCGTAATTACTGTTCCTGCCTATTTCAGCGATTCTCAACGTCAGGCAACCAAAGAAGCCGGCGAAATTGCAGGATTGAATGTCCGTCGTATCATCAACGAACCAACCGCTGCTGCATTGGCTTATGGACTGGACAAAATGCATCGCGAAATGAAAATCGCGGTATTCGACCTTGGTGGAGGTACTTTTGATATTTCAATCCTTGAATTGGGCGAAGGCGTTTTTGAAGTGAAATCAACTGACGGTGACACTCACCTCGGGGGAGATGATTTCGACCACATGATCATTGACTGGCTGGCCAGTGAATTCAAGAATGACGAAGGTATTGATCTGCGTCAGGATCCAATGGCCTTGCAGCGCTTGAAAGAAGCTGCTGAAAAAGCAAAAATCGAATTATCAAGTTCCACCCAGACCGAGATTAACCTGCCATACATTATGCCTGTGAATGGTATTCCAAAGCATTTGGTAAAAACCCTGACCCGCGCCAAATTTGAACAATTGTGCGACAAACTGATTCAGGCCACCATGGAGCCTTGCCGGAAAGCGCTGAAAAATGCCGGCATCCAGGCAAGCGACATCGACGAAGTAATTCTGGTTGGCGGCTCAACCCGTATCCCGGCAGTTCAGGAAAAAGTTCAGCAGTTATTTGGAAGAGCTCCGTCAAAAGGCGTTAATCCAGATGAAGTTGTTGCTATTGGAGCAGCTATTCAGGGTGGTGTTTTATCCGGAGAAGTTAAAGATGTACTTTTGCTCGACGTAACACCGCTTTCTTTGGGTATTGAAACCATGGGTGGAGTGATGACCCGTTTGATCGAATCAAATACAACCATTCCAACCAAGAAAACTGAAACCTTTACAACTGCAAGTGACAATCAGCCATCGGTTGAAATCCATGTACTGCAAGGCGAACGCCCAATGGCTCAAGGAAATAAAACCATTGGCAAATTTCACCTTGACGGTCTTCCACCAGCACAACGTGGTGTTCCTCAGATTGAAGTGATGTTCGACATTGACGCCAACGGCATTTTACACGTAACGGCTAAAGATAAAGGGACTGGTAAATCACAGTCGATTCGTATCGAAGCGTCTTCTGGTTTGACCGATGCTGAAATCAAACGCATGCGAGACGAAGCTGCTGCCAACGAAGCATCTGATAAATCTGCCCGCGAAAAAGTTGACAAACTGAACCAGGCTGACAGTCTGATCTTCCAGACCGAAAAACAGTTGAAAGAATTTGGAGACAAATTGCCAGCTGACAAAAAAGGTCCAATCGAAGAAGCGTTGACCAAGCTGAAAACGGCTCATGCCTCTCAGGATATTGCCGCAATTGACACTGCGACAACTGAATTGAATGCCGTATTCCAGGCAGCTTCGCAGGAAATGTACAATGCACAGGCCGGTGGCGCCCAGGGTGAGCCTCAGCATGAACAACATGCAAATGCTGGCGGTGGCGGCAGCAAACAAGACGGCGAAGTAACTGACGTCGACTTTGAAGAAGTCAAATAAAAATTCGAAGGTCAGAATTCGGAGGACCGAAGTACTGAAATTTATATCAAAAAGCCCTGTCAGAAGTTCCGGCGGGGCTTTTTGTATTTTAGGAATCTTATAAAAAATTCAGTTTCGATCGCCAAAAATCGTACTTCCGATTCGGACCATCGTACTTCCTTCCTCAATGGCAATTTGGTAATCACCCGACATGCCCATCGAAATTTCCTTAAAATTGTCAGATTCCACAAAATATTCCCATTTCAGCTTTTCGAAAATTGCTTTTAAATGGGCAAATTCTTTTCTCACCTGGGCTTCATCATTTGTATAAGTTGACATTCCCATTACTCCTGAAATTTTCACATTCCGAAGTAATAAAAAACTTTCAGACTTCAGCATTTCAGTTGCTTCGGCAATTGAGAAGCCGAATTTGGTTTCCTCTTCAGCAATGTAGAATTGAAGCAGACAAGGAATGATCCTGTTTTCTTTTCGGGCTTCTGAATCAATAGTTTTCAAAAGTTTAAACGAGTCAACTCCGTGAATTAGGTTAACGAACGGAGCAATGTATTTCACCTTGTTGGTTTGTAGATGGCCGATAAAATGCCACTCGATATCCTTTGGCAATTCATCCTGCTTCCAAACCATTTCCTGAACCTTGTTTTCGCCAAAAGTCCGCTGTCCATGCCGGTAGGCTTCCATCAGAAGTTCAGCCGGTTTGGTCTTCGAAACGGCAACAAGCTGAACCTTAGCAGGCAAATTCGCTTTTATTTCATCTATGTTATCGGCGATACTCATTATCCAAAAATAGTATAAAATTGGATACATTTGAACCCTCGGATGAACGTAAGAAAGCAATATACAATCGATCGGATGAACGACCTTGGAGCGCAAGGCAAACCATTTGTTTTTGTCATCGACTTTGATTTCAAAAAACCATTGATTTTTGATCTTGACGACACATCAGCAATCCTTTGGAAAACCCCGCAAACATGCAACTTTGATCCCATTCCTTTCGGAAATGATGAATTCATCTGGAATATTTCTGACGTTGGTATCGAGAAGTATAACAAGGCTTTTAACTGCGTACAGCAACACATTCACAATGGCGACACGTATTTGCTGAACCTGACCATGCCAACTGATATAGAAACAAACCTTTCTCCTGAAGAAATCTTCCACCGGAGCGATGCTCCATACAAAATCTGGCTTAAAAATCAGTTTGTTTGCTTCTCTCCAGAGATATTTGTTCGCATCACTGAGGACACAATTTCTTCTTTTCCGATGAAAGGAACCATCAATGCGAGCATCGAAAATGCAGAGGAGCTGCTGCTCAGCGACGAAAAGGAGATTGCTGAACACCACACGATTGTGGATTTGATCCGGAACGATCTGAGCATAGTGGCATCAAACGTGGAGGTCGACCGATTTATGTATATCGACCGGATCCGCACCAACCGAAGTGATTTGTTGCAGGTGAGTTCTCAGATTTCGGGGAAACTCCCGGAGAATTACCGGAAATCCATAGGCACCATTCTGGCCAAAATGTTGCCGGCCGGCTCTGTTTGCGGGGCGCCAAAATTCAAAACTCTCGAAATTATCAAGGATGTAGAACTATACCATCGTGGCTACTACACCGGCATTTTCGGAATTTTCGATGGAAAAAACCTCGACAGTTGCGTAATGATCCGGTTTTTAGAGCTGGATGGCGATCGGCTGACTTTCAAGAGTGGCGGAGGAATTACCTTTCTGAGCAACTGCAAATCCGAATACAACGAACTAATCCAAAAAGTATATGTGCCCATTAGTTGAATCGATGAAACTGAAAAATGGAACTATTCAGAATCTTGAATATCATCAAAGCCGCATGAATTCGGCCAGATCAGAGCTCTTCGGAAATGCAGGACAAATCAATCTGAAAAACGAAATTCAAATTCCGGAGGATTTAAAATCCGGAATATTTAAAATCCGTGTTTTGTATGGCCAAACCCTTGAAAAGATTGAGATTGAACCCTATATATTCCGGATAATCCAAAGCCTGAAAATCGTTCACCACGAAAGCTTTGAATACCATTTGAAATACACGGACCGGCAAATCCTTCTGGAATTGTTTGCCAGGCGCGAAGATTGCGACGATATTATCATTGTCAAAAGTGGATCTGTGAGCGATTCGTTTGCGGCAAATTTGTTGTTTTTCGATGGTAAAAAATGGGTGACCCCCACTACCCCACTCCTGAAAGGCACCAAACGCCAATATTTACTTGATCATGGAATTATCACAGAGAAAGAAATCAGGGAAGACGAAATCAAAAGTTACCAAAAAGTCGGACTGATAAATGCGATGATTGATTTTGAGGAAATGCCGGTGATTGGGGTTGATCAGGTTTTGTTCTGAAAAACCTGATTGTTGTAACATAAATTGTCATTTTTTTCAGGTCATTCATAACAAAAACCAATACTGGGAAAGCAGTTAATTGTCAATGCATGGTTTTTGAATATTAAAGACTATTAATGACCGACAGCTTTTTCAAACTGTCAAAACCAACCCATCATAGGCCAGAAAAACATTCTCCGGTAGTTCCTTTTGCACCTCGTCGCAAAAACCCATTTGGTGCGAAAGATGTGTCAAATAAGCCTTCCTGGGTTTAACTTCAGAAATAATCTCCAGCGCCTGATCAAGACTGTAATGAGAAATGTGAACTTCTTTTCGTAAAGCATTCAACACTAAAATATCCAATCCTCGAAGTTTATCAATTTCAGCTGTATCCAAATGGTTGACATCAGTAACATAGGCTATCTGACCAAAACGGAAACCGAAGACCGGCAGTTTATAATGATAGCCCCGAATCGGAATTACTTCCAAATCATCGATCATGAATGGCTTGTTCTCAATCAAGTGAAGATGCATTTGTGGAATTCCCGGATATTTGAAGTTTGCAAAAACATAATCAAAAATTCGGCGTATGGCAATCTGGACGCGTTCTTCAGCATAAATATCAGTCGCTTGCTTCTGTACCCAGTTGAAAGCACGAATATCGTCTAGCCCAAAAATATGATCGACGTGTTCATGAGTCAACAAAATTCCGTTCAAATGCAAAACCTGATACGTCAGCATTTGCTGTCTGAAATCGGGGCCGGCATCCACCACCAGACGTTGATTTTCGGTTTCGATCATCACCGATGCCCGCAAACGCTTGTCTTTCGGATTGACCGACAAGCAAACCGGACACTGACATGCTACTACCGGCACTCCCTGGGATGTTCCCGTTCCTAAAAAGGTAAATTTCACAATTGGTTGATTTGATTTACAAAAATAAGGATTCCCACTGGCTACCGAAGGTTTTTGTCTATTTTTGAGAAAAATTTACCCATGGCCAAACTTTATCTGATTCCAACCACTTTAGGCGACACAAGTATTGAACGGGTTTTACCTCCCGATTTGAACGAAGTAGTTTCCTCCATTCAGGTTTTCATCGTCGAAAACCTGCGCACAGCCAGACGTTTCCTTAAAAAGATGAATCCAGCAATTGTAATTGATGACTTAATTTTTTTTGAACTCAACCAGCATACCGACAAAAAGGAAATCAGCCGCTTTTTGGAACCGTTAAAAAATGGACAGGATATTGGCATCATTTCCGAGGCCGGATGCCCGGCAGTGGCTGATCCGGGAGCCGAAGTGGTAAAGATCGCCCATACCCGGAATATCCAGGTAGTGCCACTAGTTGGGCCTTCGTCCATTTTATTGGCATTAATGGCTTCAGGAATGAGCGGGCAGAATTTCGCTTTCAACGGCTATCTGCCGATTCGAAATCCTGAAAAATCGAACCAGATCAAAATGCTTGAAAAACGGATGCAAACCGAAAATCAAACCCAGATTTTTATTGAAACGCCGTATCGAAATGCTCAGTTACTCGACGAATTGATCAAAAACTGCGATCCGCAAACTATGCTGTGCATTGCTGTCGATATTACCCTGGACACCGAATTTATCCTCAGCAAACCGGTTTCATATTGGAAAAAAAACCTTCCGAATATCCAGAAACGACCGGCAATTTTTATGATCGGGAAAGTATGAATGAAGTCAGAGGACCGGAGACAGAAACCCGCTCCCTGAGTAGCGGAGCGTATCGAAGGGAGCATATGCGAATGCCGGAAAAGGCTTTCAACTCATTATTGTAACCACCAACCGTCTTCTTCCGCCAAAATTCCGGAACTAGAACAAATAAATTCCCTGCCAGGTACCCAGATTCAAACGGTGATTGGTGATCGGGATGGTGAGGCTGGCGCCAATTATTGACGATTTCAGGTGCGCAGGAAGATCATAGTTAATGTGTTCTAAAACATTCAAATATTTTAATATCTCATTGAATTACTGATATTTACAATTATAACTATTTTAACTTTCCTTAAATATTTCTTTTTATAAATGTTTTCAGGTATATAATCAGGTTTTATTGATTCTCTAAATCTGTAATTCTTTCATTTAATTCATTCATTGATCCTTTCATTTCCATTATTGTATCAGCTATTGTGTGTATACTATTAGCTACCTGTTGTAAAGTATTATTTATATCTTCAAACATTTGATTCTTTGAAAAATTAATTATTTCTTCAGATTTCATTATTTCATTAACACTATTAAGATATGTAAGTATGTTGTCTATTTTCATTGAATTATCTTTTAAATCCTTTGAAGATTTAATAAATTCTTCGTTTGTTTTATAATACTTCATTTTTTCTTCTTGCATTTCTTCAAATACTTTCATAATTAAAATTTTTAAGGGTTAAAATATTGTTTAAAGTTATGATAATATTGAAATTATTTTCGGCTAGTTTTATAATGTGAATAACTTTCCTTTGTTTGGTGTTTAAATTGGAAATGCGAACTAAAAGAATAGCTTTCATAATCATAGTGTTAAATTGGTTTGTATTTCATTAACACTACAAATATATGTTCTAAAATCCATTAATTACGATTGATCGTCAGAACCTTCCAGAACATGAGTAAATAAAGGATCATTTTCAGGAACCAGTTTATTCATAAACGATTCGAAATCATACCGCACCGATGGATCAGCATTTTCATTTAGGCTGATTCCGGCTGAAGTGTGCTGAATCAGAATGTTTAAAAGTCCTTTTTCGGGCAGTTTGGGCAATTGATTTTCTAGTATATCGGTGATCAAATGATAACCGCGTTTGAATCCTGGTAAAGTGATTTCAAGTTGTTCTACCATAGTCGAATTATTACAAGCCTTTCAGACGAAGCAATTCCTGAATCTCCAGAATTTTAACCCGCCGTTCGTATGAAAATACCGGACTGGTTTCCTGAAGGTAGACAAACAAAAACAACGATTTCAGCAGATAATTGGCTTTAGTAAGCAAATACGACTGGAGGTTTTCATTACCAAGAACCATCAGGATATTTGCCAGTTTTTCCAACTGGTCTTCGGTAGTAAGGTGTTCTTTGATTGCGATAAGAAAGTTTTCATTGTCAAGCATAATGACCTGATCAATATCCAGTTTCAGTTCCTGAATTAATTCTTCACGAACTACAGCTCCGATTTGTTCCTGCTGGTTTTCCTCCTTCATTTTTAAAATACGCCGAAGCAAAATAGCCAGGAAAAGTCCCATTTCTTCAATCTGACGGATAAGGTAGTCGCGCGAAGCCATAGCGTTTATTTCAAAGCTTGTTCCATATCATCGATTAAATCTTCAGCACCTTCAATCCCTACTGAAAGCCGCATCATCGTTGGTCGAATGCCCATTTTCAGGCGTTCTGTCTCCGGAAATTCAGCATAAATGGTCGAGTATGGGTGTATGATCAGCGATTTATTGTCGTTCAGGTTGGTGGCGCGGCGTATAATCTTGAGCTGATTCATAAAGCGGAAACATTCTTCCTGGCTTTCCAGATCAAAAGTCATCACAGTTCCGGGAACTCCGCCAAACTGACTGACAGCCAAATCATAATATGGCGAATCTTTTAATCCCGGATAATCAACCCGGGTGACTTTAGGATTCTGCTGAAAGAATTCACTCAGTTTCAGACAATTCTTGTAACAGCGTTCAACCCGAAGTTCAAGAATATCCAATCCGGCAATCATGTAATTCGCAGTGTGGGCAGTCATTGGCATACCCATATTCCGGTAATAGTTTTTTCGCAACCGGGCGATGAAAGCATCTTTGCCGAATTTTTTGGAAAATTCGAGACAATTCGGGTTATTGCCCCACTTGTACAACCCATTGTCGACAATTAGTCCGCCAACTGAAGTCGCACCGCCTGAAATGAATTTGGTGGCCGACATCACTTCGATATGAACGCCAAGTATTTTTGAGTGGAACACGGAAGGTGGAGTAACGGTACTGTCGGCAATCAGCAAAATGCCATGCTTATTGGCAATATCGGCTAATTTGGCAATATCGGCAATTTCGAGTTGTGGGTTGGTCACCGTTTCAAAATAGATGGCACGCGTATTTGAGTCGATGAGTGCTTCAACTAATTCAGTGTTCGAGGTATCAACAAAACGGGTTTCAAGTCCGTAGGCCGATAAACTTTGTTCCAGAAGCGCCAAAGTATGTCCAAATAAATGATTTGAAGAAATGATGTTGTCCCCCTGCTTGCATATTGCCAAAAAAGTGGCTGAAATAGCTGCCATTCCTGACGACAATGCCAATACCTGATGAGCTCCGGTTAAGGATTTCACCTTGGTTTCGAAATATTCGACCGTTGGATTGCTCGTTCGGGAATAGGTATGCGCCGGAAATTCGCCACGGAAATTGGCCGCAATATCCTCTGCCGAGGCAAAGTCAAAGGCCACTGATTCATAAATCGGCATGGCCAGAGCGTTATGCGGGTCTTTTTTGGGATAAGGTATGTTTAGCGAACGTGTTGTAAAACTTTTCATTCCTGGATTTTATTCAAATTTAAACTACAAAACACCTGACTTTTCGTTTAGTTTGTTTGCCACTGTTTCAATTGGTAACTAAAGTTTCCCACGTATCTGAGAGTTGATATAAGCGGGAATTAGAATTTAA
This sequence comes from Prolixibacteraceae bacterium, assembly GCA_025355875.1. Lineage (GTDB taxonomy): Bacteria > Bacteroidota > Bacteroidia > Bacteroidales > Prolixibacteraceae > Aquipluma. The sequence goes on from JANXYV010000054.1 coordinate 24,898, forward strand.
TAAGTAGTGGTAAAATTGAATTTAAAATGCTATATTTGAGTTAGTTACAAATCAAAAAGCAGTTTATTCACAAAACCACTACTTAT
>JANXYV010000066.1 GCA_025355875.1 Prolixibacteraceae bacterium
AGCCTACTTCCGTTTTACTTGATATTGCAAAGTTAAGTTGTAATTTAGAAACTCGATAAAATGATTAAAATAAACACCATTCTTTTTGTCCACATGAACAAAACAGCCTTAAAATACCATTCTTTTTGTCCACTACGCCAATATTGCTGAATATATCCTGTACATGTGGCAGGTAGAGGATTTGTTGCGTGCCTGCTGGTTTGATCCGGTGAAGATCGATTTCCAGCTGGTCGGCCGGTTTCAGGCAGAAGAACCGGTCCGAAATGAGATTTCTCGTTGGTATCAAAATCTGAGTTCCATGATGGAAAAGGAACTTATTCTAGAAAAAGGACATTTGCAGGTAATAACCAATCTGGTCAATGATTTGAACGAATTTCACCTGAAAATGCTGGAAGTTCAAAATGATCAGCGGTATGTTCAGTTATTTCATCAAAATCAGGAATCAATCGCTGATTTTTGCCTGCGTTCGGGTTTGAATGATTCAAATGGAATACATGTCTGCCTGCAGGCATTGTACGGGGTGATGTTGCTGAAACTTAAGAATGCTGAAATTTCGGAATTGACCCTGAAAACGGCAGAAGGTTTTGGACAGATGATCGGTCATCTTTCAGCACGATACATTCAATTCGAAAACGACGATTTCGAGTTCTGATTTTCTTTTTCCTTCTTTTCTTTTTCCTCAACTATTTGATGCTCTTTTTATAATCCTCGATCAATCCATCCCTTAGCCAATTAGCCACGGCCTGGCGGTTATCCGGAATAATGATGCGTTTCTGGTCGCGAACATGATTGATGTTGCCCAATTCAATAAAAACGGAAGGCACCACCGAGTTTTTCATCACGTAAAGGTTCCGTTCCGAAACACTTCCGGAGTAGCCCCGGTTGGGCTGATGTTCGGCATATTTCTGTTCAAAAGTTTGTTTGAGCGTATTGGCAAGATGCTGTCCGGTGACACTTCCTTTGTCGTGGTAAAAGAAAACATCAATATTTTCGTTGATGTTTCTTGAATCCACATGAATAACCACCAATCGCTGAAATTTTCCTTTGTTTTGCCTGTGCAATTGATTGACCGCGGCTGTACTTTGTCGGAGGCGGGAAAGCTGGCTGAGCGGAATTTCGAGGTTAGGGTAACAAACTTCATCTTTATCGGGCGCAAGGAACTGCTCATCGCGGATTCCATCGTTGGCATCGCGAATGATCATGTAAACCGTTGCGCCACATTCGGTAAGGTTTCGTGCCAAACGAAGGGTCACATCATAGGCATATTCATCCTCACAGAGAATATGCCCTTCCAGATTACCCATTGCACCCGGATCAGGACCTCCATGTCCACTTTCAAGGAAATAGATAGCTCCTGAAAGTTCCCTGCTTTTAATTGTTATCTCACGGTACGATTTGCCAAAGATCTCCTGAACTACTTTTTTGGGAGCCTTATCTGCAAGTGGAATATTACTTACATTGGTCTTTCCTGCAACAGAAACAGTGTCGGTTTTCAATGGCAGACGATAGACTTGCCCAATGATCAAGGTATTGTCTTTTCCTAATTTCGATTTGTTCAGTTCAACGAAAGAATTAAAATACTCAGACTTGGTGAACCCGTTTTGTTTCAAAACAGCATATATCCCATCGCCCTTTTTGGCTTCAAATGTCTGATAATTTTGTGAATAGCTTCGAATTCCCAAAAGAACCAGGATAAAAGCGAAAGCAATTTTATACATACAATGACCAAATTATTTCAGGTTTCACAATGGCAACAATTGGGCGATTTCTGTCCAAACGATTTTCGATGTATTTTGTTTTTACCTTTATGCAAGGTTAAACTCATATTTTCGGTTGAAATTCACTTCTAAATATACTTCAATGCCTTGTTTCATTTGTGGTAGCCACAATATTTTATTAACATTCTTATGTTTGCCGCATATGTCAGTATATCAATGTTGTAGGTGTTTTTATGCCGCAAATAGTTGGCCGGCAGGACTTCGATCACAGGTTCAGACTTTAATTAACCCGGAATCAAATGGTGTTTCGATGATTATGTGGCAGGTGAGCCGTGACCACGTATCAGAAAACAAACGATGGTAAAAACAAGAACATTTCTGCTTTCGGCCCTGTCAGGGATATTGCTCAGTCTGCCCTGGCTGTTTCCTGATTTGGGTGGAGCGTTGTTCATCGCTCTTGTCCCTTTGTTGATGGCTGAACTTCTGTTGATTAAAGAGGAAAAACGGATAAATAGTCTGATTTTCATTGCTGCTTTTTTAACTTTCCTGATTTGGAATATCGGATCAACCTGGTGGATCGCTTATGTTTCCATTACCGGAATGTTACTAATTGCCGGATTCAATGCGACTTTTATGGCTTCAATCTGGTGGCTGGGCAGTTGGGTCAGAAAGCAGTTTGGCCTGATTCCCGGCTTTTTCTCCCTGTTGGTTTTTTGGCTGACCTTTGAATTTTTTCAGCATCACTGGACGATCGAATGGCCTTGGTTAACTCTGGGAAATGGATTGGCCAATTCAGTAAAATGGATTCAATGGTACGAATTTACAGGAGTTTTAGGTGGTTCGCTGTGGATTTTGTTGTCGAATATCCTGATATTTTTGGTGGCAAATAAAATGTCTGAAAAATCATTTTTGAGTGCAATAAAGCTGGCTGGATTGACATTGATTGTGATTGGTCTTCCGATTTGCGTTTCACTCTTCCTCTATTCCGGTTATACAGAGAAAGGACCGTTTGTGGACGTGGTTGTTTTGCAGCCTAATATTGATCCTTATACCGAAAAATTTTCAGGAATGAACGTTGAGCAACAGTTCAAAAGGCTGGATTCGCTGGCAGGTTCCATGGTTTCTGATTCGACGGACCTGGTTGTAGCTCCGGAAACTTCACTTCCTGAAATGTGGGAAGATTCGCTTATGATTTCGGGAAATATCAATCGGCTTTTTTCTGAAATATTTGCCAAATATCCGGAAGTAAGTGTGATTGCCGGCGCAATTACCCGCCGGAAATTTTTGAAGGATGAAACAGTTTCTGAAACAGCCAGATGGTCTTCGGATGGAAGTTATTCATACGATTGTTTCAATTCTGCCCTTCTTTTTGGCAGCTATAACCGGGTCGTAATCAATCACAAAAGCATTTTGGTCAGCGGAGTTGAGAAATTGCCTTTCCGGAAATACTTCTCTTTTCTGGAAAAATTCATTGTAAATCTGGGCGGAACAAGCGGTAGCCTTGCCTCTTCTGCTAAACCCGGGGTACTTGAAACTAAAGAGCAAGTGAACATTGGCCCGGTAATTTGCTTCGAATCGGTGTTTGGTGAATATTGCACTGAGCTGGTAAAGAAAGGTGCACAAGTTTTGGTGGTTATTACCAATGATGGCTGGTGGAAAAGTTCGCCGGGGGCCTGGCAACATTTTGGCTATTCGAAGATCAGGGCCATAGAAACCCGCAGAAGCATTGCCTGTAGTGCAAATACTGGCATTTCAGGTTTCATAAGCCAACGCGGCGATGTACTCAAAAAGTCTGATTTATATTTATGCGAAGCCTTGAATTCTCCAATTCGCATAAACTCTGAAATAACCTTTTATTCAGGACATGGAGATTACATTGGCCGGATATGCCTGTTTATTTCGGGAATGATTGTGGTTTATTTGCTTTCCTGGATGTGGGTGAATAGGTTCAAGTAGTTTATTTCCAGTGAGATGTGTAGGTCTGTTTCTGTTCGTTTGTGGGCAAAAAAAATCCGCATTAATTCGATTGTAAAAATCCCAGATAAATAGGATTTGAGTGCCTGCCTGATCAAACTTCCAACGGTAGAAAAACTACTCCCGCAATTGCGGTACTAGGCCTGTTTTAGCAGTCAAAAGCTTTCTCGGGTCAATTAAAAATGTTGAATTTTCCAAACGTAGAATTAATGCGGACAATATCTTTTGACATATGTGACAGAACTATTTGTTGATTCAAAGATAAACTCCTGATTCCAATATTCCAATTAAATCAGCTGATTTTATAACATATAATTAATATCTGTCTGATAACCAGAATGCTTAGGTGTCTTGAATCTTTGAGTCATAACTTTAATAAGTTCAAGCCGTAAAAAAGCCCCATTTGACAAAGCATTCATATTCATTACATTTCTTTCAACAGGCAAAAAAACATCCTAAAAGTGCCTGAATTTTATTGTTTTTAGTTTGGTAAAGAAAAAAGTAGTTCTATATTTGCACCCACATTCGCAAAGGCTGAATGAGTAGCGAAACCGGTGGTTTTCGTTATTAAAATTAAAAGTTTTGGAATAGAAATTATTCTGTTACAATACCAGGGAGAGATGGGTGAGTGGCTGAAACCACCGGTTTGCTAAACCGACGTACGGGTCATTCTGTACCGGGGGTTCGAATCCCCCTCTCTCCGCACAAAACATTTATCGGGGTGTAGTACAGTTGGTAGTATGCCTGGTTTGGGACCAGGAGGTCGTCGGTTCGAGTCCGGCCACCCCGACAAAATTGGGAGCCAAACCCAAGTGAAAGACCGCAAATCATTGATTTGGCGGTCTTTTTGTTTTTAGACCATATCAAAATATACCATCTTATATCGCTTTGTATGTGAACTAACCGGTGACCTTTTTTAGTTTTTATATTTGGTTCACGAGTGTTGATGTAACTTCATGTATTGCAATGAATTACAATCATATCGATTGATCAGTTTTGATTGATTTTGACTCGTTTTTCGATCAGATTTTAGCAAGATCTGTGAACCTTTTTTAAGTATAAAAATTTTAAAATGAAATCATCATGGAAAAAGTAACATTTGGAATTCATTTTGTTCTTCGTATGAACAAGATTACCAGTGGCATAGCTCCAGTCTATGCACGAATTACAGTAAATTCAAAGCGGTGTGAAATCTCAATTAAACGAAGAATCCTGGTTGAGAATTGGAACATTGGGAAGGGTATGGCAAAATCTTCAACAGCAGAAAATAAACAGTTAAACTCTTACCTGGAGCAAATTCGAAAAATGATGGTTCAATCCTATCAGGATCTTGTACTGGAAAAACAAGTCATAACTGCTGAAGCCATTAAAAATAAGTTTTTAGGTTTGGATATTTCGGATATGACCTTGTGCAAACTGATCGAGTATCACAATACAAACTGTAAAGAAACCCTGAGATGGGGAACATTGAAAAATTACTTCACGACTAAAAAATATATTGAACTGTTTTTAAAAGGAAAATATAAGACTTCTGATATTTACCTTACAAGTCTGAATTATAAGTTTCTAATGGATTTCGAATTTTTTCTTAGAAAATATACCCCAGATGATTACCATACAACGATGGGGAATAATACGGTAATGAAGCACATTGAACGCTTGCGAAAGATGATTAAATTAGCTATTCGATATGAATGGCTGGAAAAAGATCCTTTCATTTCTTTTCAACAAAAGTTTCAACGGGTAGAAAGGGGATATCTTTCTGAAGAAGAATTAAAACGCATTGAAGAAAAGGAGTTCTCAATTCCCCGGTTACAATACATCAAAGACCTTTTTGTTTTCGGCTGTTATACCGGATTAGCATACATTGATGTAATGCAATTGACACCGGATAATATCCAGATTGGCATTGATAAGCAGTATTGGCTGTTTACCAAGAGGGAAAAAACCGACAATCCAGTTAGAATACCAATACTTCCGGTTGCGATGGATATTATTAGCAAGTATAGAAATGATCTTAAAGCAATCGTTCAAAATCGATTATTCCCAAATATTTCAAATCAAAAACTAAATAGTTATCTGAAGGAAGTCGCAGATTTGTGCCAAATCAGCAAGAATCTTACTTTTCATTTAGCCCGACATACTTTTGCCACAACAGTTACTCTAACCAATGGTGTTCCTATTGAATCGGTCAGCAAAATGCTTGGACATTCTAAAATCTCAACCACACAAATTTATGCAAAAGTAATTGAGAAGAAGCTCGGTGAAGATATGAAGAAGTTAAAGGAAAAGTTAAATGAAAAGAGGGTTGGATAATACAAGGAAAGTATATTCAATTTCTAATTTCATCAAGTAACATTCGCTCCTCAAACAATCTTTATTGCCCCAGGCGTAAGTTCTGGATTAACTCCCTGAATCAGTTAATCTAGAACTTACGCTTTCACATCGCAGAGGACCGAAAAACACAGAGCCAGTTTTACTTACTTCACCTACCTGAAGCATATAATTCTTTTTATGGAACTCAAATAGATTCCGAAACTCAAAACACTTTGGTGTTCTTTTCACCACGATAAACCATACCTAAAAGATCGCTTGATTTCCAAACTTCGAGGTTCCTAGTTCCTTTGCGGCTGATTGTGTAAGAACCCCATCATACTTGTTTTTATTAAAATCCACACAAAGAAACCGTTGAATTTAGCGGCTAAGGACTACGCCTAAACAAAAATTTTCCCGGTATTTTTCTTCCATACTGTCATAAAAATCTTCCAGTTGCTTTTTGTTTACCGAAAAATTCAACAGTAAAAAGGGCATGAATTTTTTAAAAACTATCGTATGAAAACTTACACTTTAAAATCAGCCGCAAAGAATCAGGAAACTAACACCGTATGGGAAGCCTTTGTTGAATATCTGGAAACGGTTTATTTCGAGGGCGCTGCCGATGAGCTTGACAAAGAATTGCTTGAGTTCGAGTATGAATCCTATAAAAGTTGTTACGAGAAATAATTGTAACAGCTTATTCTAATAGAGGCGAAAAGCCTCTTTTTTTATGAATGTCCTGAGTGGGTTCTCTCTCCTATAATACTCGCCAAAGTTATTGATCGCATCCCGGAAATGTCAAGGGTTTGGGACTTTCAAAACTGCTTTGCCGAAACAACGCCGAAGGCGCTAGTTCAGTTTTTCCAACCCCCTTCGACTGCTTCGCGCTCAGGGAACGGTTGGAAAAACTGACATTCGCCCTTGACAAGAATCCGGACTGCTCAATGCGGTTTTGGCTCAAATTAATCGGCGAGCCAGACCAGCCTTGAGTAAAATCGAAGGGAGCCATAAAAAATCCAAAGGGCATTGGTGAAATTATATGAAGTTTTTTGAGAATATCAAGACGTTGGATGAATTACGCAGGGAATACCGTCGCCTTGCTTTTCTGTATCATCCGGACAAAGGTGGCGACACGGCCATCATGCAGGTAATTAATGACCAATACGACCGACTATCCAAAAAGCTGATTAATGGCAATGCTGATTTTTCGGAAGCCAGGAAAGAGTACGAGCAGCAGGTTTCGGAAGAAATGCGCCAGCGGTTAGACCGGATTATCTTTTTGCAAGGTATTGTTATCGAACTGATTGGTTCCTGGATTTGGATTACCGGTAACACGTTTGCTGTGAGGGAAACATTGAAAGGTGAAGGATACAAATTCTCACATCCCAAAGCGGCCTGGTACTGGCATAAAGGGGAATACTTTAAAAAGTCAAGCAAGCTGATGTCAATGGACGAAATGCGTGATGCCTGGGGTTCTGAAAAAGTTGACTCTCAATATGCTAATCAAAATAATTTCATTCACTAAAACAAAACACAATGACTTACAAAAATGATCCCAGAATGTTAACTGCAA
>JANXYV010000089.1 GCA_025355875.1 Prolixibacteraceae bacterium
CCTGAAATAGCTATCGAATCTGAAATTTCCTGATTTTTAGGATTATGCGCGAAGACTTGGAGTGAATTTAATATTCCCAGTACACTCAGCAAGCAAATAATCAGTTTTATTCGTTTCATGAATTAATTCTTTTATCGTATTAATATTTCAATTAGTTGTCCAAAACTGGTCCGGCTGTGTTCCAGCTTACTTTTTTGTTCGAGATAAACCAGGTTTTCCCGTTGTCGTTGTTTCCCTGAAAAAAGAGATAATCATCACCTGCAGGGTTAGCAAAAATGTGTGGATGTCCCGATTCGCTTGAATTCCAATCTCCGGGTCTCCCGTTGGGAAGAAAGGGTTGATCTGAAAGCCTTTCCCAATGCACCCCATCGTTGCTTTTTGCCACTCCGATTTGTTGCGGCGCATTGTTGTATCCTCCGGCGTAAAACATGAAAAGTTCGCCATTCTTATTAATCACCGAAGCTGCTTCGATACAATCGCGTTCCCAGGGTAATTCCGGTTTCAGCATAGGGCCATCCGTTGAGAAATTTGTCCAGTCTCCACGATCAAAGTTGGTATTTCCGGGAGCAACGGCAACTCCCTGCATTTGAATTTTAAATTCAGAGTCGCGGGTGGCATAATACAGGAAGTATTTTCCTTTGAACGGAATCACTTCGGCATCAATCGCCCGTCCGCAATTCCAGTTTCCGTCGGGATGAAAAATGGGATTGGTTTTGTTCCGGATAAAATGAATCCCGTCGCTTGACCAGGCGTGGCAAATCGCATCGCTGGTCCCATTGCCATAAGTTTGGTAAAATAGATTGACCTTCCCATCGATCACCAGTGCGCAGGGAGCCGCAAAGCCTTTGGATTCGTATTCGGCTTCAGGATCGGTGTTCACTTCTCCAATCCGCTTCCAGTTCCGGAGGTCATGGCTTTCGGCAATTCCAATTCCCCAGCCATGCGCGGTTCCATTCTTTTCGGTATAACCCGGAACGGAATAATACATCAGATACCGACTGTTAAAACTGATCACATGCGGATCTTTAGCAAAAGGCCGCTCCAGACGAGTGGTATCGCCAAACATCATGATTGGCTTTTGTGCCTGAATCAATGCAGACACTGAAAGCAAAAGAATTATTAAAGTCAGAAATCTATAATTCATCGTCGATTTTTTCAATTTTTCCATTTCCAATCCGCTTAGGTTCAATTGATGTTCAGTTGAATCGAATCCCCTTCCTTCAGCGATATGGCTTTGCTTAATTTTGCCGGACTTCCGTCCAGTGAAAAATGGGCCAAATCGAGATTTCCATGCAATACTTCCAGTTTTGCCTTCCCTGCTTCGACTGTACATTTTCCCCAGGCCGAGCCATTGCTCCAGAAGTAGGTTCCTGGAATGGAGGTAAAACTCATCGATTTTTCGACTCCGGAATAGTGGAAACCGCTCAAAGCCAAAACCGAAGCCCAGCTGGCCATAGCACGGGCATAGTGACGGCCGCACTCCGGTTCATCAAATGGATTTCGCTTCATACCATCGTAGCGGTCGCGGATGCTTTTGATGCAGGTCAATCCATCGGCGGTTTGGCCTTCATAAAGCATTCCTGCAGCTGCTGTGTATTCGAAACCGGTCATCGATTCAGCAAAATAGGGAAACGGAACTTTCAACCGGCCTTTTGGCCAGCTGGCCATGATCAGACCGCTTTCGTTACCCATCACATACGAACGCATGTTGTTGAACAAAGGCGAAAAGTCGCTGACATAATTGTATTTCATAATCGATTTCAGGGTGGTTTTGATGTTCTTTTCGCTGGCCAGATAACCCAATCCGCAGATATGAGCCATGTATTGCCCCACCAATTGATCAACCAGACAGCCTTTCCCAAGTTGAAAATCCGGTTCCGAGAGGTTGTTTGATCCCATTCCAGCCCTCAATCCGGGCGCAATATCTTTCTCCGAATCCGGAGGAGCGATCTTTTGGAAATAATATTCGCCGTTAAAAATGTTTTCGTCGGTCCATTTGCTTCCGGAAAGGAACAAGTTGCAGCATTTTTTCTCAAAATCCTTGTCTTTCATGGCCTTTGACATTTCTTCGGCAGCACGCAAAGCGCCAAGGTACCAGAATTCCATCTGCGGATTAGGACCATAGTATTCAACATCCATGGTGTTGTGCTGGCAACCTTCCATCACGCCGTCCTGATTGGAATCCCAGCCACCTTTGATCCAGGGAAAAGCGAGCACCTTTTTGATGTTGATCCAGTTGTTTTTCAGGAATTCCTGATCGCCCGAAAGCTGCCACTCGCGGTAAATTTTCATGATGCAACCCATTTGTCCGTCGGCTGCGGCAGTCCGCCATGAAGTGGCTTTCGACAGCGGTAATGCAACCCTGAAACTCATCAGACCGGTTGAATCGGTAGCGTAATTGAATTCCACATCGCGCATGGTGCGGGCGAGTTCGCCAAACAGGAAAGGAGTAGCCTGTTCGTAATTCCAGACATGCGTACACGAACCCATGCAAGAGCCAAATTCGTCCATAACACCTTCCCAACCCATCATGTGTCCGTCTTTAATCCTGAAAACAGTTTGCGACCGGAGAGTGCTAAGGTTAAACAAGGCCGCTTCTTTCACTTCAGAAGGCAAAGTGGAGGATAGAAAAGCATTCAGGAATTGTTTTGTCTTTTGTTCGAGTGCAGGAATCTGCGGAACGATTTTTTGAGCCGCCTCCCAGGCGTCGGCGTATTTGGTGCTGTAATAGTTGCCCACAATTTCACTCGACCAGCCATACCGGTTTGGAAAATCCCAGGTGATGTAAAACCGGAAGGTTTCCCTGCTGTTGGGAGCAATTTCTTTTTTAACAGCTAATGACGCCATTGGATCATCGTCGTTCAGTCGAGTTTTATCGGTCAATTCACCATCAGCGCTGAAATCGTCCCAAAAGTCGAGCGTACTTCTTGCCCAATTATTTGCTTCCGAAGAACGACGATAACTAATTTCTGAAGGTTCGCTGGTAACCAAGGCCAGGGTTCCGAAAGCCGCATCGTTTGGATCAGTTTTGTCCGAATACATGTAAATTCCGCTGATTCCACCGTTTTTCCTGAATTCATTTTGGTTGTTTTTGGCACCATCCGGAATAAAATCGCCTTTCCAGTCTTTGTGGTTTTTGGTGCCGTCACGTCCGATGAAATTCCGGATGGAACCGCAAACCGAAACCTGTATTGGTTTATTCGAAAGGTTCGTTACTTCATAGGTCAGCACCGCAATCGGCAACCCGCTGGCATCGGCATCGCCGGGAATGAATGGATTAAAGCCTATTAACCTGACTTTTATCGGCATGGTTTTATCGGAAAGGTTCACGATCCCTACCGGATAAGTAGCATCAAAACTGGCTTCGGCAAATCGTGGAAAACCGTGCTGATTAACCGGACGACCTTCGTAATGGCTGTACTCGGAAGGATAAACCGGACCAATCAGGGCGCGGGTTATTGCAGGCTTGCCTTCCGGTTTGACATAGATTGCAAAAAATGGTGCATCGTTTCCCTTGGTAATCGTGCTGTATCCGATGGCAGGTTTGTTCATGATTTCCCAGTCGCGCAGTTCTCCCCGTCCGCCCAGCGAAACCGTTCCGGTACCAATGCCACCCAGCGGCAGAGCAATATTCAGGAGATGTTCCTGATCGTAATGTTTTAAAATGGGCCAGTCGCCGATTGTCTGAGCAAATGTGCTTTGGAAAAGCAGGATGAAGCTAAAAAGAAACAGGTTCGTTTTCATTTTCCTGATTTATTCGTTTTTGATATTCTGATTACCACTGATAAATCCAGACGTATGTCGTGTATTCTGTATCGGTAGGATCCCAGAATTTAAATCCTCCAAGTTCTTCACCACAACGATTGGTCAGGCGAAATCCCTTTTGAAAAAATACCGGGTCCTCGTCATGAAAACGGTAGGCGGAAAACTCCAGTTTGGAAACATCAAAATGAGTAAGGCCCGCAACCGGGGTGTAATATTTACCTTTCTGAAAATAATAGGTTCCGAGGAAATAATCTTCCAATCCTGAAGACAGGAAAAGCGGATTTTTTTCTCCATTTATATAAGCCCTGATACACGATTCAAGATAACTTAAACTCATCCAGCTATCCTTTGGCTCACGGGTTTTGGGGGTTCCTTTTGCGGCCATAGTTACCTGGTACAAGGCTCCACTACCGGAAACATTGCACAGATTAAATTCTTCAAATGGTTTGGCTGTATATTTTTCAAGCTTGTAAAGTTTAAGGCGGGCATTATCGGGCAAGCGGACCCCGGCAATTTCAACAGGAAGGTTTTCTGTTCCACGGATAATCCACCAGAATGGCTGTCCTGTGTCAGCACCGTCAGCCAATTGTGCGGTCACACGAACACTTTTACTAAAAGGAATCCTATACGTATTATAAATCCCGCTATTCCCTCCGGTATTGCCGTTTCGTGCAGTTCCCCACGGGGCAGATTCGTCGTTGAAACCAATTCCATGCCCCAGCAAAAGTTCCATATCGATGCCGGGAATGGCTTCTCCATCCACATAAATACGAATACGGGTTTGTCCGTAACCTTTAAAAACTCCGCCAAACCACATATGGGTCAGGCAACCTTTTCCGGTATAACTGAACAATTCCGCTTCCACGTTTGGTTTCAGTATCGACTGTTGCTTGCCCATGGTGCAGAAGGTTTTCAGCGAATTAAAGTCGATTTGGCTTTTTTGAGCCATGCCAGCTTCAAAAAACAGAACCATCAGGAACAAGAAGAATCCCTTTACTTTTAAATTTCTCATATTATGAAGTTTATTATTGGTTCACATTAATATTCACAGGTCCAATCAATCCAGACTGGATAGAACCGCGGTATCGGTTTGGGATCGCTGTATAATTATTGGCTAAGGTATTGTAAATTAAATGGCTGTAATTGACCTGAAGACTTGAAGTGTCCTTGCCCTGCAACTGATTGAGCTGCCATTCTAGCCGCTCGCGTGTCAGCATATCACCTTGCCTCCAGTAGAAAGGCACTTCGCCATAACCTTTGGGCGGTGTTTTAAAACCCTGTAAAACACATAGTTTTGGAGAGCGATCTGGAAAACCTGGTGGCAGTATTTGAGTAATTTGGGAAATCTCACTGAACTGGGTTATCCAAATTATAATAGTGGAAAGGAATATTTTTTTCATGATGAAGCGAATTGGATTCGTTGATTAAATAAAATTGTTTTTTGGAGCCTGTGGTTTTACCGGTGTCTCAAGCTTCAGTCCATTCCATTCAATTTTCATTATTCCATCTTTTTCTGAAACTTCAGCCTTCTTTATTTGCTGTTTCTGCTCGGTTGAATTCAATTCAAAAATGAATCCTGAGACGGCCCTGTTGATTTTCGTCAGGTCGAATTCCTTTTCCGTTCCTGAATAAAAAACAAAATCGAACCAGCTGTTTATCCCATCGCCACTTTTTTCCCAACGGCCTTTTAAACCATCAAATTCAGCGCTGTACAACTGAAAATTAAAACTTAGCTGATCAAGCGTAAAACTAAATGGTTCATTAGCCAAGACGGGAATAGCTAGTTCTGACTGATTGGTAACATTTCCGAATTCGAAACGCAGACGAAGATCTTTGGCGGCAAACTTTCCATCCTTAATTCGGTCAATACTGATGTGTTTATCGCCTCCGTTCGAGATAAAATTGATCACTGCAAGCACCTGATTTTCTTTTTGCTGTCCATAAAAAGTAGCAGCGCTGAAATCGTAATCGTCGTGCAAAAATCTAACCTGAAGGTATTTGGGTGATTGAACAGTTCCCCAATACAAAAGGAACGGACGGCGCTGATTCCATAAACTGGAACGATTGGCTGTTGAAAGTGCATAGCTTTTCGTCAAATAGCAGGTTCCGGTGGTTTGTGGATCCACTTTTTCAAACACATCCGATTCGGTGCGCGGATATTCCGGAGTCAAAAAATAATGCATCAAATGCGCAGGAATCTGATGTTTGATTTTCACATCACTGCGTTTTTCTTCGATACCGGTATCAATTTTACCGTTCGATCCTTCTTTCAGAATGGCATAAAATGTTGGTTTTACCTGGGTGCTGTACGAGCGGCTATGCGGGCCAGCCCACTGACCGGAGGGTTGATGATAATGGCGGGCAATGATCTCCCATCCGATGGAATACAACGAGTCAATCTGCTGTTTTGCAACCGGCTCAATGATGTGAGATTTCATCCTGAACAATTCATCCAAAGCCACAATGGTATAGGTTGGGCTGTTGTATTCCGAAAATCCGCCTTTGTCGAGTGTATAATCATAAAACCGTTTCAGGCGGGCAGAGGCATATTCCTTCATCTCCGGAAGGTCGAACAGGTGCGAAACCATGTAGGTGACATAAGTTCCCATGATGGCAATGTTCGTATAGCCGGGTCCCATATTGCGCTTCTGAATGGATTTGGCGGCCAGGATCAACGCATTTTTAATTTTAGGTTTAAGGTCAGCCGGGATTTCATCCTGATGGCCCATCCAAACGTCGAGCAGACTGACCGCATTGAAATCAGCCCAGTTAAAATCGATCGGCGATTTTTTGGTGGCCAGTGGTTCTTCCATGTAATAAGGCCAAACACCGCACGATTTGGATGTGGTATCCTGATCCTGCAATGTGATGG
>JANXYV010000094.1 GCA_025355875.1 Prolixibacteraceae bacterium
CCATCAATTTTACCGTATTTGAGCGTTATTTTTGAACCACAATAAAAGCACTTTTTTTATTCATATTTTTGATTTCTCGCAAAGCTATACCAATAAAGGATTACAGAGGTTTTCACCATTCTTTTTGTCCATTAACCCGCAATATTGGTTTTTCGTAGTTCCTGAGCGATTTGCATAGAAAAGAAGTAAAACGGATAAGTAAAAAAGGGGGAAAATCTAAGCTTCAAAGAAGTCGTCGAGATCACGGCGTTCCTTTTTGGTTGGACGGCCGGTTCCGCGTTCACGGTTATAAACGCTCATATTTTTCTGGACTTCCAAAATTTCAAGTTCTGAAGCGGGAGTGGTTTCAAGCAGGAACTCAGGAACTAGCTTGGCAGCCATGCGATTTTCGGTTAAGGCCAGGATCTTGTAACTGCGGGTAATCGGCGGCCGTCGCAACTGAATAGTCTCTCCCACCTTAATTTCGCGTGAGGGCTTCACATTCATGCCACCAATGGTGACTTTCCCCTTGCGACATTCTTCCGAAGCCTGGCTTCGGGTTTTATATAGGCGGACAGCAAAAAGCCATTTGTCAATTCGGGTTCCTTCAGCCATTTTATTTTCGCTTATTGTAAAAAGTCATAGTTTGGTCAATCCCGATGGTGCCGAAACTTTTTATAATCTCGATGGATGAATCTATCAGTGCGGGTAGTTCCAGTTTCTCCTGTTTATCCCATTCGCCCAGCACATAATCAACCTGCTGGCCCTGTCTGAAATTATCTCCGATTCCAAAGCGCAAGCGGGCGTAATCAGGACTTCCGAGCGTCTCTGTAATGCTTTTCAATCCGTTATGTCCGGCATCTCCACCTTTGGCCCGAAGACGCAAAGATCCGAGAGGTAAAGCCAGATCGTCGACTACCACCAACAGGTTTTCGATAGTTATACTTTCCTTCTGCATCCAGTAATTGACAGCCTTTCCACTTAAATTCATATATGTGGATGGTTTCAGCAAAAAAAACGTCCGGCCTTTAAATTTGTATTCAGAAACCCAGCCATGACGCTCATCGCTATAAACAATATTGGACGCCTCTGCGAGAGCGTCCAATATTTTAAATCCTATATTATGCCGGGTGTTTTCGTATTCCTTCCCCGGATTTCCCAATCCTGCAATGAGGTATTTCAAGTCGGTTAATTTACAGATTATTTTTTACTGGCACCAGCAGCAGCTTTAGCAGCACGTGTAATCATGATGGTTACCACCGGAACAGCTTTTGCATTCAGGAATTCAAGATTTTCGCGAACCAGTGAACCTACTTTGTAACTTTGTCCCAAATCCAGATCATCTACATTGATGTTGATGGTATCAGGAAGGTATTTTACCATTGCTTTCACTTTCAGGGTACGAAGGTTGAGTTTCAATTTACCCCCTTTGCGGATACCTTTCGCGAAACCTTCTGTTTTTACAGGAATTTCCACTTTAACCATTTTGTCATCGGTTGTACGAAGGAAGTCAACGTGTAAAAGCTGCTCTTCAACCGGGTGAAATTGTTTGTCCTGAATGATCGACTTATAAACTGTTCCGTCAATATCCAAATCCACCATGTATACGTTTGGCGTATAAATCAGTGATTTGAATTCTTTTTCAGGTGCCTGGAAATGGATTGGCTCATCTCCGCCATAAAGTACTCCGGGAACTAATCCTTCAATGCGAAGTCTTTTGGCTTCTTTTTTACCAACAACTTCACGCTTTGTGCATTTAATCGAAATAGATTTCATTTTACTTTTTTTGTTTTAAGATTATGGTACTCAGTCCTCCCTCTACGATGAAAGGTCAAACAGCATGCATAACATGTGCCTATGGAAAAAGCGGTGCAAATATATACAATTAGCCGTAATACATCGAACTAATTGACTGATTTTTATAAACTCGCTCGATTGCCTCGCCAAATGCGGCAGCAATCGGGATGTATTTGATTTTGGCGGATTCTTTTTTTCCCGGAATGGAGTCGGTAAAATACACTTCGGCTAATGCAGAATTATCGATTCGCTCATACGCTGGTCCTGAAAGAACTCCGTGTGCAGCAAAGGCGCGAACGCTGCTGGCGCCCTTTTCCATCATCAGATCGGCGGCTTTGGCAATGGTGCCGGCCGTATCGATCAAGTCGTCGACGATGATCACATCCTTGCCTTTCACATCCCCGATTAAAGTCATGCTATCTACCACATTTGCCTTTGCCCGCGATTTGTGGCATATTACCATATCGGTTCCCAGCATTTTGGCGTAGGTATTGGCTCGTTTGGTACCACCCACATCAGGCGATGCAACTACCAGATTCTTTAATCCCATTTTACTTATAAAAGGAATAAATAAGGATGAAGCATACAAGTGATCGACCGGAACATTGAAAAATCCCTGAATCTGATCAGCATGAAGGTCCATGGTAATAATTCGATCAGCCCCTGCAGTCGAAAGCAAATCGGCGATCAGTTTGGCTCCGATTGAAACCCTTGGCTTATCCTTCCTATCCTGACGAGCATAGCCAAAATAAGGAATAACTGCAATAGTTTTATAGGCTGAAGCTCGTTTGGCCGCATCAATCATCAGTAACAGTTCCATCAGGTAATCAGCTGGTGGAGGAGTCGACTGGATGATGAACACATGCGAACCGCGGATAGTTTCTTCATAGCAGGGCTCAAACTCGCCATCCGAGAAAACCGGACAAGAAGTTTTACCTATTTCAACACCCAGACTATCGCAAATCCGGCGGGTTAAATCCATACTTTTTGTACACGGAAAAATTTTCAGAGGAGCTTTTTTTGACATTTCTTCCTTTTTAAAAATTGTGTTTCTGGAATGCGGACAAAGGTAAAAAAATCTTACGCATATCCTTCTATCTTGCTTTTAAGTTCGCTTCCTTTAGTCTGAAAGCAGCAATTAAAACAGAAAGACTTATCATCTATACAATCTGATTATCAAGACTTACTGATATTTTCGATGTACGAAATAATTTCATCCCTCCCGGTTCCATCAAGCGAGGAACTTACCAGGACCGGAGGCAATTCTTCCCACAATTTTTTAAGCTCCTGCATATAGGCGGCCACATTTTTGGCAGCGGTAATCTTACCCAATTTATCGGCCTTGGTAAAAATGATGGCAAAAGGAATATGATTTTCTCCCAGCCAGGTAATAAATTCAATATCAATTTGCTGCGGACTGTGCCGGATATCAATTAAAACGAACAGACAGTAAAGGTTTTCGCGGTCGAGAATATACCGGCTGATTAATTTCTGAAATTTTTCCTTGACCGAAATCGCAATCTTTGCATATCCGTAGCCCGGCAAATCAACAAGGTACCAACTCTCATCAATGATGAAATGATTAATCAATTGAGTTTTTCCGGGCCTTACCGAAACCTTGGCCAGATTGTTCTGCCCAACCAGCATATTAATGAGCGACGATTTGCCCACATTGGAACGACCGATGAAAGCATATTCAGGCCGGTCGGCCGGAGGACACTTTTTTACATCGGTATTGCTGATTAAAAAGCGGGCTTGTTTGATCATGGCAAAAAGTTCAGGTTAATTGTTTAATTCATTAAGTGTTCATTGATAGTCATTCAATTGTCAATGCCTGCAAACAATGCAAAGCTAATGACAATTCATGACGTGAAACAAATGACCATTGCTTAGCCGATGTACACTTCGAGCAACTTAACTGATGCCGAAAGTGGCATTAGTCTCACATTTTCAATGGAAGCAGGGATTAGAATGGTTTCGCCTTTTTGAACCAATTCTGAATACGCATCGGTTACGATTTGCAATTCACCTTCGAGACAAATGTATATGACAAATGAGTCAAGATGGTTATAGTCCTTTTCAACTTCCGAATCCAAATCCAGCAAATTGGTTGTAAAATACTCACAAGCAGCAAGTTCAACCGATTTATTTACTTTTTGTGTGTATCTGGTTTTATACTCCGGATAAAGGGTAAAATCAATAGCACTCAGGGCCAGATCGGTATGCAGTTCCCGCGGATTGCACTGAGCATCGCGCCGATCGTAATCGTATATGCGATAAGTAATATCCGATGTTTGCTGAATCTCTGCCAACAGAATTCCTTTACCAATGGCATGTACTCGTCCGGCAGGAATAAAAAATACGTCTCCTGATTTCACTTCCTCAAAATTAAGGATGTCAGTCAACTCGTTGTGATCAAGCTTAAAGAGACATTTATCTTCATCGACAGGCTGATTAAAACCTGATTGAAGTTTGGATCCGGGGTCAGCCTGCAACACATACCACATCTCGGTCTTACCAAAAGCATTGTGTCGTTTTTTCGAAAGCTGATCATCCGGATGAACCTGGATCGATAAATCGTCGTTGGCGTCGATGAACTTGATTAAAAGCGGAAACTCAATGCCAAAAACATCAAACACCTTCTCTCCTACCAGGTCGCCCATATATACTTCAATGAGTTCTTCCAGCGAATTTCCGGCCAAATAACCATTCGAAGCGACTGAAACATTACCCTCGACTCCTGAAAGTTCCCAGCTCTCACCACAATTGGGCAAGCTGCCGAAATCTTTATTCAAAACTGTTGCAATTTTACTTCCGCCCCAAATTTTATCTTTGTAGATAGGGGTAAACTTCAGTGGATATAATCCTTCCATGCGTTAAGGAATAATTAAATTTTGAAAATCAGAACAATAGCCCCGAATTGAATTAAAACTCAAAATCGACGGCAGCACGTTCAACAGCATGCTCTCCAATAAGTTCAGCTACTTTCAGATGTTCGGGGTGTACCCGGTAGACATCAAGCTCATCGGTATTTTCAAAATGCGAGATCAGGCAGATGTCGTACGATTTGGCAGCCAATTCGTAATTCACTCCAACTTCAATGTATTTTAGTTCGGCAATTTTTACTTTAAGGCTCAGCAGCGCATCTTCGATTGTGGCTATCACATCTTGCTTCTGGCTTTGCGATTCGTATTTTTTCAATTTAAACAATACAACATGGTTAATCATAACGAAATACTTTATTATTATCTGATGCGAAGTTAACATTTTCTGTTCGCGGTTCCACGAAAGCCTGATTTTGCTTGCTTAATTGCCAGACACTTCGCTATCTTTGTAGATCAACTTTTCCATTTTCGCTCATAAACAAAGCTAAAAGTCATGTTCGAATCCCTTTCATCCGAAGACATATTATTTATCGATATCGAAACAGCCCCGCAAAAACCTGAATTTTCGGAGCTTCCGCCACATTTTCAACAACTATGGGATAAAAAATCGAGCATTTTCAGGAGCGAAAACCAGCTCGCATCCGACGTGTATGAGCGTGCTGGAATTTATGCCGAATTTGGAAGGATCATCTGTATTTCGTCAGGAGTTATCATTCAGAGAAACGGAGAACGTTTTTACAGGGTAAAGTCGTATCACGATGCAGATGAGAAAAAATTACTCGTGGCTTTCAACGATATGCTCGAAAAATTCACGGCCAATCCGGGTAAAAAACTGTGCGCCCACAATGGTGCTGAATTCGATTATCCATACATTGCCCGACGAACGTTGATCAATGGCTTGCGTTTGCCCAAAATCCTGGATATTGCTACAGCCAAACCCTGGGAAATCAAAGACCGGTTGCTCGACACGTTGCAAATGTGGAAGTTTGGCGATTACAAGAATTATACTTCGCTCGATTTGCTTTGCGCCGTATTTGACATTCCTACTCCCAAAGACGACATCGACGGAAGCCAGGTGGCACGGGTTTATTATCAGGAAGGCGATCTGGACCGAATTATCCGCTACTGCGAAAAAGACACGCTCGCATTGGCAAACCTTATGTTGAGTTACAAAGGCGAACCCATTATTCCTATTGAAAACTTACTTGTAGTTTAGCGTAATTCCTGAAGCAGATGTTGATGGATATAATTTTGAATCTACATCGTTCATAACAGAATAAAAATGAACATATTTGTCTTTTGTATTCTACCATCGATGAAAAGACACCTGTTATTCTTCTTCGCATCTTTATTCGTTTTTACTTCTCTGGCTCAAAAACAGACAGATAGCTTACTGCATCTTTGCGAAAAAAGTACCGACATTCAGAAAACTAATATTTATTTCCAGCTTTCGAGACTGACAATTCAGGATTCAGCTTTAAGCAACGCCTACAACAAGAAAGCCTATCAATTGGCGCTTGCCAACAATCAACTTCCGGAGCTGGCAAAATCAGTTTATTATTCCGGTAAAATTTGTTTTACTTCCAGAAACTTTACCGAGGCTATCAAATTCTACGAGAAAGCTTTGCCCCTTTTCCGGCAGCTCAGCGACACAATGAACATGACCACCTGCTACAGCTACATTGGCATTTCGAATTTCAATATGTCGAAAAGCAAAGAAGCCATTGCCAGTTATCTGGAAGGATTGAAACTCAGTAAAAACGATCCGGATTACAGCGCGGAACTGCTTGCCAATATTGGATTAGTACACGATGAAATGGATAATTTCAGCGAGGCTATCCGCTATTTCCGAAAAGCAGTGAGCCTCAATCAGTCTATTCGCGATACCGGAAGTCTTGCTGTTGATTACGACTACCTGGGAGCCGCCTATGCCCGCATGAAAATCCCGGATTCTGCTGTGGTAAACTACCACAAGGCGCTACACTATTTTAAGAAAATCAAAAGAACAGATCGTTATGCAATTTCATTGTCGAATATCGCAACTGTTTTCCCGAATTATCCGGATAGTCTGGATAAGGCAATCAATTACTTCAACCTTGCCTGGAAAAAATTTCAGGAATTGGGCTGGCTTCATTATGAGGCCGATATTCAGCATGGCATCGGAAAAGTTCTGGCTAAACAAGGGAAATATGACGAGGCAATTTCATCCTACAAAAAAAGTATTGAACTGGCATTCAGGTTTAAACGTGAGTTTTTACTAAAGAAACAAATTTATCAGGGACTTTCAGAAGCTTATCAAAAAAAGGGCAACTACAAACTTGCATTTGAAAACCAGATTCTGTATGCGCAATTCAACGACAGTGCTGTACAAAAGCAAAACTTTGAGCAAATTGCCAATCTGGAAAAACAGTATGAGAGTAATAGAAAGGAAAACGAAATCATCCAATTGCAGGCGAAGCAAGAACTGACGAACATTCAGTTGGCTGATAACAAAAAACTCAAAATACTTGGATTTATAGTAAGTATTTTGCTTCTGGGATTAGTGATGGTTATCCTGTTTAAATACTTTGAAAAACAAAAATCAAATGATCTGCTGGAAGAAAAGAACAAAAAAATTGAAAAAAGCGAAAATGAATTACGTCTTCTCAATTCGGCAAAGAACAAATTTTTCACCATTATTGCACACGATCTTAAAAACCCGTTTCACACTGTTATGGGATTCTCATATCTTCTGAGCAAAGATTACGACCATTTTACCGAAGATGAACGTCGTAAATTTGCCAAAGACATAAATCAATCGACCAATTCTATTTTCCGGCTGTTACAAAATCTTCTTGAATGGTCGAAATCACAAACCGGCAGACTCCTGTTTTCACCGATTGAAGTTGAGTTTAAACGAATCCTCGACAATTCTGTCAGTGTTTTGCATACGCTGGCCGAACAGAAGAACATCCGTTTAAAACACACATATAACTCTGATTTAATGATCTTTGCAGACCCGTCTCAGATCGAGACTGTTCTCCGGAATTTGGTAGGAAATGCAATCAAGTTCACTCCTGAACACGGTACAATCGAAATAGAAGCTTTTAAAACCGGAAATGAAGTTTTGGTTTCAGTTACCGACACTGGCATTGGACTTTCAGAAGAGGAAATCCAAAATTTATTCCATATCGATTCAAAAGTAAAACGAAGAGGAACCAACAATGAAGATGGCTCAGGACTTGGGCTCATCTTATGCAAGGAATTTGTGGATAAAAACAGTGGAACTATCTGGGCAGAAAGCATAACCGGACAAGGAAGTACTTTCAAATTTACAATTCCCGCTGAAGCGGCTCAGTAATTATCAGTTAGCTTCGAATTTAGAAAATAGCATTTGCTTAGCCAACCATTCAGCTTTCTCTGCCGAAACTTCTCTTTCAACAATCTTCAGTGCAAACTGTATGGCAGCTCCCGGTCCATTGCCAGTAATTATATTGCCTGATTCGACTACAGGAACATCAAGCAATTCCGCACCTTTCAAATACTTTTCGAAGCCGGGATAACAGACCGCCTTTTTCCCTTCCAGAATTCCCAAATTTCCGAAAACCAGAGGAGCAGCACAAATTGCAGCCAGAGACTTGTTCCCTGAATTAAACTTCATGATCATTTCCTTTAAGGCTGAGTGTGCATTCAGATTTGATGCGCCAGGCATTCCGCCAGGTAAAACAATCATGTTAATGTCGTCATAATTCAGCTTTTCAAACAAAACATCGGCAACTACTTTTAGTTGATGGGCACCAACTACTTCAAGTTTTCCGGAAACCGAAACCACCGAAACTTCCAGTTCAGCGCGCCGCAACACATCAATGATGCTGACTGCTTCGATCTCTTCAAAACCCTCAGCCAAATGAACCGCAATTTTCTTTTTCATAGCAATCTGATTTTTATTTCAAAGATAAACGTTCCGAAAGGTAAAAAAAAAATGGTCTACACAGTGTAGACCATTTTTACCCATAAAACCAACTTAAATGCGAACAACAAAACCATTTGCTAATAAGCGTAGTCTTTTAAAGACTTTTCCAGTTTCTTCCTTGTAAAGAAAATTCTGCTTTTTACCGTACCAAGCGGAAGTTCAAGCTGCTCGGCAATTTCTTTATATTTATATCCGTCGAGAAACATGTTGAATGGTACTTTATATTCATTTTCAAGGGCATTGATGCACTTTGTAATTTCTTTCGAACTATAAACCGATTCAGGTGAAGGATAACTTTTATCGTTCTGGAATTTCAAATGAAAATCGTTGTTGGCTCCGTCGAAAGTGTTTTTAGTTTTCACATTGCGCCGGTAGTTATTGATAAAAGTATTTTTCATGATGGTATAAATCCATGCTTTGAAATTCGTATTCTGTGTAAATTTATCACGATAAGTAAGTGCTTTCAAAAAAGTCTCCTGAAGTAAATCCTGCGCCTTTTCTTGGTCTGAAGTCAGACTCAAAGCATAGTACAACAACTTGTCTTGTAATCCTAAAAGTGCGGTGTTGAATTGAAGCTGTGTCATGGCGTTCGTTTTTTAATTGTTAATGTTGATACAAATATAAAGATTGGATTCTTAAATAAAAGGATTTACAAGTCTTTTATTATTCGATAATTTTTATAGCTGATAAAGAATATTGATATAGGTTTAAAGAGGAATTTGTTCATCAATATACGAATGGTTACATAAGTTTGTTTTAAGATTAAAACATGTTACTAAACAAATATACTTTGTCGCCTGTATTTGGCATTTGTGGCCAATTTTTCGTATTCAAACCAAATAATGTTGCCTGTTGAAGCCATTTCCAAATAAATGTTACTTTAGCCGCCTCAAATTTTCACTAAGTATTTAAAATGAAGAAATCTTACAGATCCACTAACCGGACTGAAGTTTTTACTTTTAAACGTTGGGGAGGAAAATCATATTCGTTGTTCAGTGCCTTGAAAAAGCCGGTACGTATTGGCGTACTTCTGGCCGTTTATACTACGGTAACCGAACCTGAAAATCTTTTTGCACAAACCGACAGTTCGAAAGTAAAAATGAAATACGATCTCAATGAAATTGAGGTCAGCGTCCAAAGAGCACCTGTTGCTTTCTCGCAGGTGTCACGGGTGGTTACCGTGATCAGCAAAGAAGAAATTGAGGCGGCTCCCGTTCAAAGTATCCAGGAACTCCTCGAGTATGTACAGAGCGTAGATGTCCGCCAGCGCGGCGCAAACGGGGTACAAGCCGACATCTCGGTCAGAGGCGGCTCCTTCGATCAAACTTTAATTCTTCTTAACGGGATCAACATCTCCGATCCACAAACCGGGCATCATGCCCTCGACCTTCCGGTCAGTTTAAAAAACATCCAGCGAATCGAAATTCTTGAAGGGCCTGAAGCACGGGTGTACGGACCCAATGCATTTTCCGGAGTGATAAATATTATTACAGGCTCGGAAGGAAACACCAACCTGAAAGTTGACGCATCATTGGGACAATACAAACTGACTGATTTGAATGTCTCAGGAAACCTTAATGCCGGTGCATGGGACCAATCTATCGCCATAAACCGTTCTTCATCTGCCGGATACATCGACAATACTGATTATAAAATCCTGAATGGTTTCTATCAGGCCAAACTTGACACCAAACCTGGAAAACTTGATTTTCAATTCGGCCACACCAACAAAGCATTTGGTGCAAACAGCTTCTATACTGCCACTTACCCAAATCAGTACGAAGAAACAAAAACGACATTTACTTCCCTGAAATTTGAATCGGGCACAAAAATACACCTGACCCCTTCCATATATTGGAGGCGCCACCAGGATAAATTTGAGCTTTTCAGGAGCGATCCGGCCAGCTGGTACAAAGGACACAATTACCATTTAACTGATGTTTTTGGCAGTAATTTGAATGCATGGTTTGCTTCAAGGTTTGGTAAAACGGCGTTTGGTGCTGAAATCCGCTCAGAAAACATCTGGAGCAATGTTCTTGGCGAACCCCTATCCACATCTGTTGAAGTTCCCGGCGAACCCGGTCAGTTCTTTACCAAATCCTATTCGCGATCCACGATTTCCTATTTTGCAGAGCATTCTGTATTGTTAAAAAAGTTTGCAGTCTCAGCTGGAGCTATGATTAATTGGATTTCGGATCTTGGTTTCAACTGGAACATCTACCCAGGAATTGATGCTTCGTATTCCATTTCAGACCATTACAAAGTTTACAGTTCAGCAAGTTCGAGTTTACGAATGCCAACTTTCACAGATATGTTTTATGCCGGTCCAACCAATATTGGAAATCCAGATCTTAAACCGGAGAAATCGGTGAATTATGAAGGTGGTTTAAAATTAAGTTATCAAGGATTTTCTGGCCATGCAGGCGCATTTTATCGCATCGGTAATGACTTAATCGACTGGGTTCGCGAGAAAGAAACTGACAAATGGCAAGCCCAGAACTTGACCCAGATCAATACAACTGGGATTGAGTTGGATAGTCAGTTTTTTCCTGAAAAGATATGGAACAAAGACATCTTTATCACCAAATTTGGCATCAATTATTCGTATATCAAGCTTAACAAAGGTGAAAATAACGTTTACTCCTATTATGTGCTCGATAATCTGAAACACAAATTTGATATGGAGGTTAACCATAAAATCTGGAAAAAATTGAAAGGAACATGGTTGATAAGCTATCAGGACCGCAACGGAATGCGAACCTCCACAGAGCCTTACACACCATTCTGGCAAGTAAACACACGTATTGTATGGAAAAGTACCTCCACCGAAATTTATGCCATGGCCGCCAACCTTTTTAACACTAAATATTACGATTTGGGGACTGTGGAACAACCAGGTCGTTGGATCAGTTTTGGGTTCAGTCATCAGATCAATTTCAAATAACGAGCGTAACCTTGAAATTTCGGGAGTTTTTTATTACTTCATGGAAAATACTATCTTCGCCCACTGAAAAAAAAAAATAAGAACGTATGTTAAAAGGGATATTATCAATCAGTGGTCAACCAGGATTGTTTAAGATGTTGACCGAAGCAAAAAACAGTATCATCGTCGAATCTTTACTCACTGGCAAGCGTATTCCAGCCTATTCAACCTCAAAAATCAGTGCTTTGGCCGATATTTCTGTCTTTACCCAAACAGGTGAAATACAACTCAAGGAATTGTTTGAAAAAATTCGGGCAAACGGAAACATAATTTCTCCCAAAGCATCATCCAATGAGATCAAGACATTTTTTGCTGAAGTTCTTCCTGAATATGATCAGGATCGGGTATATGTTTCGGATATGAAAAAGATTTTTCAATGGTACCAACTTCTTAGTGATCTAAATTTACTGACAGATTTGGGTGAAGACGAAAAGACCGAAGAAAAAGCCGCAGAATAATAAAAAAAGACCGCATCGAACATGCGGTCTTTTTTTGTCTTTTATTTTTCAGCTTTCAACTAATTGCAATCATTCTTTGTGAACAACCCAATTTCAGAACAGTCGGAGCTGATTTGGAGCTTGTTTGCTTTCCTTCAAGGCTTTCCGGGCAAGGATCATCTCGAATAAATTAACCGTAGCAAGTGCATCGCCGGCAGCACGGTGGCGTCCTTGAATGGAAATACCCAAGTCGCTGCACAGTTTCCCTAGCGAGTACGACCGATATCCGGGCAAAAATTTTCGTCCCAAACGTACAGTACACATTGTTTTTCGCTGATAATCGTAGCCCAGCCGTTTAAATTCTTCCTGAATAAACCGATAATCGAAACTAACGTTATGCGCCACAAATACCTTGTCCTCGGTGATCTCCACAATTTTTCGCGCAATTTCATAAAATTTCGGGGCGGTTTTCACCATTTCATTATCAATACCGGTAAGTTGGGTAATGAACCCCGGAATGAAGCATTCAGGATTGATTAAACTTGAAAAGGAATCGGTTACCTCAAAACCATCATGAATAAACACGGCAATCTCGGTAATTTTACCTGTAGATGATGCCTGACCAGTGGTCTCGATGTCTATAATTGCGTACATTAGTTTTTTTAAATCCAAGTTAGATGAGATCCGGATTCAAGATCAATTCGGTACAAAAATCTTAAAAAAATATCACTGCTGTCCGAAAGTTTCCACGAGAAATTATTTTCAAGAATTGATCTGATGTAAATCAATTGATTACATGACAAGGCTTGTTTGAACGCAGAAATTATCATGGTCGAATAACGTTAATCCGGGTGGCTTCACTACTTTTTGAACCTTCCCGTTAATGCTGCAAAGGTATTCGAATGACAGATAATGCAGCAGGCATATGCGGATCTTCTCGCAAAAGTTACTAAAAGCGGCCTTGCCTTTACAATATACCCTGCGGATTAACTCCAAAAGCAGAAATACGATCATCGCAACATATATTTGGGATTTTACCGCATTTTCGCTTGTTCCCAAAAAGGTTTTGATTTGCAGGTTTTGCTTCATTAGCTTGAAAAATATCTCAATGTCCCATCGTTTCTTGTACAGGTCGGCGATGGTTATTGCCTGCCAATCTACCTGATTGGCAATAAGGTGGATTACTTTATTCTCATCTTCCTTGTACACGGTCACCAACCGAAAGATTACACCCTTAAGGCCTGCCTTTTGGGCTTCTTTGCCGGTAAACCTGATCAGCTCGTCTTTCAAAATGTTTTGGTCCCGGTCATCTGGCAAATCCAATTCTTCAACACTTTCGTACAGGATGTTGCTTTTAAGGCGGGTTACAAAAACGTTTTTAGCATCAATACGCTTGCTGAACAGGTCAAAGTCAAAGTAGGCCCTATCCTCTACAACAATCGTCCCTTTTGGAAAGATTTGGCTGATTAACCCTTTACTGTCATGCAACTTAGCTTCTGTTATGTTGATGTAATCCGGTAGCCCCAGGGTATCGTCCCAGACTGTATGGATTTTCAGCCCGCCCTTTGCTGTCCGAAACTTTGCCCAGTCAAAAAGGTTCAAGCAAAGGCTAACCGTAGTGCTGTCAACCAGTTTTATGGTTTCATCTTTAATCTCTTCGATTACTGCCCGATCCCGTTTATCTGTCAAAGTGTGCCGGTAATGCTTAATTAACTGATGATAAACATCTTCAAAAACCCTGTAATCCCTGTGTTTATTGCCATCGCTCATGGTCGACTTGACCGGGTTCTGCTTTAAACCCAAATCAACCATGAAAGTGCTACTGATTGATAATCCGCAACTTATGTCCGAAAGCGTATAGCATTTGCCAAGCTGTCCGAAACTTAAGGCCACTAATTGATCGTAGGTCTTATATTTATGGCAGCCTTTGTCCGTTTGGAACTTACAGATCGACTTGCGAAGTATATACGCTGGAACCAAATCTAAAACCTGACGAAGTATCGGTTTTTTGTTATTTTTGCTACGCCTGTGGAGTTTCATTATTTCTGAAAGTTTTTGTCGACTACAAAAATATGAGATTCTCAGGCTCTTTCATTTTTTTAAGTTTCGGATAGTAGTGAAAAAATATCAGTATCCTCCAATTCATCCTGACGATTTTTTAGATACCGATTTATTTTCGCTTTTCGATTCAGGTCTCTTTTACAAAAAATTTTAATGAATTCATCAATTCAAAATGAATTTTGTGCTAATGATCAAATTAATTTCTGTAAATTTGAAAAGGATTAAGATATTTGCATAATCTATTAGTCGATCAAAATCTGATCAATGTCTGATTCCATAAGAGATTCAAAGTTATCAAATAAATTTTCGACTAATGTTCAACAAAATTATGAACTTGTTGTTTTACAGTAAAACCTTAAAAATTATCAAAATATTATCTATTTAAAAACCAAAAAAGAATAACTATGAAAAAAATCCTTCTACTTTCAATGATTGTAGCTTTAACAGCTAGTGTAAGTCTAAATGCTCAAACTGTTGACAAAAAATGGGGTGCAGGTTTAGGGCTGGGTGCATATAGCCCAAGTGGCCAGGGCGGTCTTGGATTGATGCCCGAATTGTACCTGAGCAGATTTCTCAGTCAAAGATTTGATGTAATGCTGAAAGGTGATTTGGGAGTTCTAAATTCTAAAATGGATGGTGGTATTGATATGGCCAATGCATTTCTGAATTTACGTTTGAAACTTGCCAATGAAGACAAAAAATTCCGACCTTATCTTTTTGCCGGCCCAGGTTTTTTGGCCGATAATGCAACTTCAGGGTTAAACTTTGATGCCGGTATCGGTGCAAAATACTACCATAAAGCCAACACAGCCTTTTATCTCGATTTGGGTTTCCTTAACGGAATTGATGCCACCAGAGGTACAAGCAAAGTGCATGACAATACTATAAAAGGAACAATCGGTATGGAATTCGATTTTGGTAAGACCAAAGATTCGGATATGGATGGTGTTTCAGACAACAAGGACAAATGCCCAAACACTCCTACCGGAGTTGCCGTAGATGCAAAAGGTTGTCCGGTTGATACCGATGGAGACGGGGTTGCCGATTATCTCGACGACTGCCCTACCGTTGCCGGTTTGACCTCCTTGAAAGGTTGCCCCGACAAAGATAAAGACGGTGTTGCGGATAAAGATGATGCTTGTCCTGATGTTGCAGGTCTTGCAAGTCTAAAAGGATGCCCTGATAGTGACGGAGATGGTGTAGCTGATAAAGATGACAAATGTTCTGGTACTCCTAAAGGCTATAAAGTTGATGCAAACGGATGTCCTTTCGATACCGATAAAGACGGTGTAATTGATGAAGAAGATGCATGCCCAACCGTTGCAGGACTTAAGGAAAACAAAGGTTGTCCAAAAACTGAACCAACTGCTGAAGAACTTGAAGCTAAAAAAATGAAGGTCGCTCCTATCTATTTTGAGTCTACCAAGTACACCTTCACAAAAGAAGAAAAGGTAAAAGTTGATCAACTCATCCAATTACTGAAGGACAACAGCAACTATAAAGTTAAAATTTCAGGGAATGCCGATAGTTCCGGTCCTGAGCAACTCAATGTCAATCTTTCGAAAAACCGTGCAAGTGCTGTAGCAAAAGCGCTTACTGCCGCTAAAATTAAAAAGGACCGCATTATTTCACAAGAAGGTCTCGGTATTAAAAATCCTGCTACAACCAACGACACTCCGGAAGGACGTAAACTGAACCGCAGGACTGAAATTCAAGTCGTAAAATAAAAACCAGTTATATTCCTTTCCTGAAAATCCATGTCTTTTAGAGACATGGATTTTTTTATGTCATGCTTTTTATTCAACTATCTCAAATTTGACCTGTTCAATCCGAAGCAAAAAAACATATCCGGGATTTGAAAAGACGCTAAAATGCTTGACTGGTGGGAAGACGAAAAAAGAATGTAAAAGATATACTCTTGTATTACTAAATATTTTTCGTACGTTTATCTTATTATTTCAGCAAATTCAAGGAGATTATGAATACAAAATAAAAGAGCATAATAACCATAAAAATCAAATTCTATGAAAAAAGTAATTTTGTTTTCCTTAATTCTTGCTTTTTGTGCAAGTAGCCAGGCTCAAACACTCGACAAAAAATTTGGACTTGGAGCCGGATTAGGTGCCTATAGCGCCAGCGATCAGGGAGGTCTTGGCTTAATGCCGGAATTGTACCTGAGTACTTACCTCGGTCAACGATTTGATCTGATGCTGAAAGGTGATCTCGGAGTTCTGAACTCAAATATGAATGGCGGGATTGATCTGGCAAATGCATTTCTGAATCTAAGGCTTAAACTTGCCAATGAAGATAAGAAATTCCGTCCTTATCTCTTTGCAGGTCCCGGATTTCTGGCTGACAATGCAACTTCGGGATTGAATTTCGATGCAGGTTTGGGAGCGAAGTATTATTTCAACCCAAATACTGCTTTGTATTTTGATGCCGGGTACCTGAGCGGTATCGACGCTACAAGAGCTTCAAAATCCATCAAAGACAATATCGTAAAAGCAACAATAGGAATGGAATTTGACTTTGGCAAGACCAAAGATACCGACATGGACGGTGTTTCAGACAAAAAAGACAAATGTCCGAACACTCCGGCCGGAGTTGCTGTGGATGCAAAAGGATGTCCGGTTGATACCGATGGCGACGGAGTTGCCGATTATTTGGACGACTGCCCTACTGTAGCCGGTCTTTCTTCGCTGAAAGGTTGTCCGGATAAAGATAAGGACGGCGTGGCTGATAAAGACGATGCCTGCCCTGATGTCGCCGGAATTGCAAGCCTAAAAGGCTGTCCTGATAGTGATGGTGACGGAATTGCTGATAAAGACGACAAATGTGCAGATACTCCAAAAGGCTGGAAAGTCGATGCCAGTGGTTGCCCTCTTGATCAGGATAAAGATGGAGTACCGGATGCCATCGACGAATGCCCAACTGTTGCCGGTGTGAAAGACAACAAAGGATGTCCTCCAAAACCAGTTGCGCCAGTGGTTGCAGCTGAGCTGACCCCTGACCAGGTAACCATACAAAACGTAAAGGTTAGCCCGGTACACTTTGTATCCGGCAAGAGTTATTTAACCGACTACTCAAAAGGTGTGTTGGGAAAACTGATCAAGACGATGAATTCGGACAAAGATTTTAAAGTAAATATGTATGGCCATACTGATAGTCAGGGATCAGACAGTTACAATCTGAAACTTTCGCAGGAACGCATCAATTCTGTAGCCGAATATTTGATCTCTAAGGGAATTTCGAAAGACCGGATCATTCACCAAAAAGCTTTAGGCAAAACAAAACCTATCGCAAGCAATAACACTCCGGAAGGTCGTTTACAGAACCGCCGCGTTGAATTCGAAATCTTCAAGATGAAGTAAACTCTGAGTTCTTTCAGACATAAAGAATAAGCAAGCCTTGTCCATTTATTTGGGCGGGGCTTTTTTTTGCCCGATTTTACAGAACAAAGTCATGAATCGATGAAATGATTCATGAATGACCAATGGCAATGGCAATAAATGATGAAAATCAAATATCTTTGTCGCTCCAAATTTCAAAGCACTAAAAATGTCGATCGAACTGATACTACGCCACCAGATTGTTCAGGCCATTGAAACCTGTTATGACCAGAAAATAGATCAAACACTTGTTCAGTTTCAAATTACGCGAAAAGAATTTGAGGGAGACCTTACCCTGGTTGTTTTTCCGTTTGTCCGGATGTCGAAGAAATCTCCGGAACAAACAGCCATCGAAATTGGCAATTATCTTCAGCAAAATGTGGCCGAAGTCGAAAAATATAATGTGGTAAAAGGCTTTCTGAACCTCGTCATTACCGCCGACTATTGGATTTCGGTGCTCAATTCGGCCTCATCGGTTTCGGATTTTGGTATTACCAAACCAGGAGAATCTTCAAAACTGGTCATGGTCGAATATTCCTCGCCAAACACCAACAAACCCTTACATTTAGGGCATATCCGGAATAACCTGCTTGGCTTCTCGCTCTCCGAGATCATGAAGGCAAACGGGTACAAGGTGGTGAAAACGAATATCGTTAACGATCGCGGAATTCACATCTGCAAATCGATGTACGCCTGGAAAATGTGGGGAAAGGACCAAACTCCTGAAAACACAGGCATCAAGGGCGATCATTTGGTCGGGAATTTTTATGTCCGGTTCGATCAGGAATACAAAAAGGAAATTGCCCAATTGATTGAGCAGGGCGAAACCAAAGAAAATGCCGAGCAAAATGCACCTTCGATGCTCGGGGCGCGCGAGATGTTATTGAAATGGGAAGCCAAAGACCCCGAAACTGTCGAACTCTGGAAAACCATGAACAAATGGGTTTACAAAGGGTTTGATGTGACATACAAAGCATTGGGCGTCGATTTCGACAAGATTTATTACGAATCGGAAACCTACCTGTACGGCAAGGATGAAGTCCTGCGCGGGCTGGATGAAGGGGTTTTCTATCAAAAAGAAGATTCGTCGGTTTGGGCTGATCTGACTGCCGAAGGCCTGGATCAGAAAATCCTGCTGCGCAGCGACGGAACTTCGGTGTACATGACCCAGGATATCGGCACTGCCAAAGAACGTTTTCAGGACTACCGCATCAACAAAATGATTTATGTGGTTGGAAACGAGCAAAATTACCATTTCCAGGTTTTATCGATTCTGCTCGATAAACTGGGCTTTGAATTTGGCAAAGGCCTGCACCATTTTTCCTACGGAATGGTTGAATTACCCCAGGGAAAAATGAAATCGCGCGAGGGAACCGTGGTCGATGCCGATGATCTGATGGCCGAAATGGTTGAAGTTTCGCGCAAAACCTCAGAAGAGTTAGGCAAACTGGAAGGTTACACTCCGGAACAGGCTGCTGAAACTTACACCATGATTGCACTGGGAGCTTTGAAGTATTTTATGCTGAAGGTGGACCCAAAGAAAAACATGCTCTTCAATCCCGAAGAATCCATCGATTTCAATGGGAATACCGGGCCTTTTATTCAGTACACCTATGCCCGCATTCGTTCGGTTTTGCGCAAGGCTGACGAACGGGGAATTCAATTGAACCACCAAATCGAAGCAGGAACTCCTGCCGGGATCAAAGAACTTCATCTGATCAAATTGATTTCGCAATTCCCGGTTGCGGTGAAAGAAGCCGGCGACAGCTACAGCCCTGCACTGGTGGCCAATTATATTTACGAATTGGTGAAAGAATTCAACCAGTTTTACCACGAATGTCCGATCCTGATAGAAGAAAACAATGAAATCAGGAATCTTCGTCTGGTTATGGCCGAAACGATTGGAAAAACGATCAAAACCGGCATGAAATTGTTGGGAATTGACGTGCCCGAACGAATGTAAATTATTTGGACGTTCGCTGTACAATGTATGTTATTCGCTGAATAACGAATGTCGTTGTCTGTATAATGAATGTCGTTGTCTGTATAACGCTGACGTCGTCTGTATGACGCATGTCGTTGGCTGTATAACAAATGTTGTCGTCTGTATAACGCATGCCATTGTCCGTATAATAAATGTCGTCGTCTGTATAACAAATGACGTCGTCTGTATAATAAATGTCATTGTCCGTATAATAAATGTCGTCGTCTGTATAATAAATGTCGTTGTCCGTATAATAAATGTCGTCGTCTGTATAACGCATGACGTCGTCTGTATAACGCATGACGTCGTCTATATAATACTCGCTCATTGGGATATGTATAAGAATGGCGAACACTAGGAGCCTGTCGGACTATACCCTTTAAAGCCCCTGAGAATTGCATATTTCAATTTGTTCTCAGGTAGGAGGGCGAATAAAAACGTCTAAAAAGGTCAAAGTCCGACAGTCTCCTAGTGTCATGTCAACAATCATATGACGGATAAAGTCTCTTAAGTTTTACACGAGCCTTCTCTGAGGTAAACTGCCAGTTAATTTTCTTGTCAAATCCATTGCGAGCCTTTTCCCAGGCTTCAGCTTCATCCCGGACTTT
>JANXYV010000124.1 GCA_025355875.1 Prolixibacteraceae bacterium
TTAAGCCCATTCAAATCAAAAAACATGGGAATAAGGCCAAAAGTATTTTTAAACATGGATTGACATATATCGCCACAGTACTGTTAAACCCTAACTTTCAATCGGATATAGATGTATTCAAATTTTTGTCATGTACTTAGGAGATCATCAGATAATTTCAATTAAGACAAACTAAAAGTAGTAAAAAATAAGAAAAATCGGAGAAAGTATCAACTGTATAATGCCGGTAGATTAGGTTATAAATATGATTTTTTAACATATATCGCTATTTCAATGAATTTTCGACTTCATTTTCGAACCCATTTTTTCAAAATTTCGTATTAACCACAACACAAACACAAAGTGTTTATAAACCTCTTAATGAATGTTTTAGCAATCTTTTAGACTTGATGGTGGGGTAAAAGTGAAGTTGTTGTGCAACATTTTTCATCAATGATGTATTAGAGGTGTGGCGGTTTCTTTTTCAGTGAATTTTGAGTAGAGTAAGTTTGAATAACGAATTTTATAACTTAAAACAATCTGACTATGAAAAAACTAATTGTTGTACTGAGTCTTCTCTTGTCAGTATCGATCCTGGATGCGCAAAATGTGCAAACCATAAAAGGAAAGATAATTGACATAAAGAGCGAACCGGTGCCTGGTGCCAGCGTCTTGATAAAAGGTACTAATCAAGGTACTATATCTGATGCTAACGGGCAATATTCCATTAAGGCAGAATCTCAGGCAGTCCTAGTGTTTAGCTTTATAGGCATGCAGACCCAGGAAATTCCTGTGAATGGCCGTACTTCCATAGACGTTCAGTTGACTGAAGTAACCTACAGTGTAAATGAAGTGGTAGTGGTGGGTTATGGAATAAGTAAAGTGAAGGATCTGACTTCGTCTATTTCCACAATCAAATCATCTGATCTTGTCAAAACGCCAGCAAGTCAGCCCATGAATGCTTTACAGGGAAAAGTCGCCGGGTTACAGGTTGTCACCAATGGCGGACCAGGCAATTCACCTACCATCAGGATTCGTGGAATTGGCTCTTTTCCGGGGAGAGAAAACGAAGCCCCACTTTATGTCGTTGATGGAATTTTCTTTGACAACATCGATTTCCTCAACCCGTCGGACATAGCTTCTATATCTGTTCTCAAAGATGCATCAGCAGCGGCAATATACGGAGTAAGGGCTGCCAACGGAGTCGTACTTATTGAAACAAAGTCTGGTGCATACAATCAAAAAACCGAAATTGTATACGACGGGTATATGGGCTTCCAGGTTGCCCAAAATGTTGTCAAGATGGCAAACGCCGAACAATTTACTCAAATGGCCATCGAATCAGGATCAGCTCCTGATGTTTCATTTATCGGTAATGCCATGCAGCGATATGGAAGAAGCCGGGTCAATCCAAACGTTCCGGATGTGAATACAGATTGGTATAAGGAAATCCTTCGACAGGCCAAAATCCAGAACCACAGCCTTGGTTTTGACGGAGGGAATGAAAAAGCCAAATATTCACTTGGGGTGAACTATTTCTCTCAGGAAGGTTTATTGAATATGAAAAATGAATACGAACGCCTGAATCTTCGCTCAAAAATTGATTTCAAAGCAACAAGCTGGCTTACCGTAGGAGGTAATTTTTTATATAGCAATGCTTTAAAATATAACGATCAGGCAGGGGCATGGAATCAGGCTTATTTTGCAGTACCTATTCTGCCTGTTTATGATCCGCAAAATACTGCAGCATGGCCAACTGATTATGCCAATGCTCAAGACCTTGGGTACAGAAGTGGCCAAAACCCTTTCCCAACGATAGCATTCAATGAGGATCGCATGAAAATCAAGAAAATGCTGGCCAATATGTACCTGGAATTCACTTTGATTCCAAAACAGCTCACATTTAAAACCACCTACAATAACAATTTCACTTCGATCGACCAGAGGGTTGTCAATTTGCCATATTTTATCGGCAATAGTTTCCAGAATCCAGATGCTACAATTACAAGGACGGTTTCATCCTACAACAACCAGACCTGGGACAATATCCTGACTCTTTCAGAAATATTTGGGAATCATAATGTGACTCTGATGGCTGGCTCATCCTACAAGGTTGAAGATTACCAGATGCTTACTGCTCAAGGGAAAAACTTCGATTACAAAAATGAGCAATCTTGGTATATCCATCAATCACTGACCAAACCAAGCGATAAAGTAGATGATGACGGTACACTTCAATACGGTATGTCGTATTTTGGAAGGTTGGCCTATAACTACAGCGACAAATATTTACTTTACGCGACTATGCGTGCTGACGGAAGTTCCAAGTATCAGGAAAAATGGGGTTACTTCCCAACAGTAGGAGCCGGATGGGTTCTTTCGGAAGAAAATTTCCTGAAAAATAATGAATCTGTTCCTTTCCTGAAATTGCGCGCCAGTTGGGGACAGCTTGGTAACGACCACATTCAGGCCAGTGATGGTGCACGGACAACCACGGTTGTTCAAACCACATTAGGAGGAGTTCTGACTTCAGGGACCGTAGCAACAAATTACTTCTCGGCATTGAAATGGGAGGTCACCGAGGAAACCAATGTTGGATTTACTGCCCGGTTCTTAAAAAATAAATTGACATCCGACTTTGATTATTACATCCGGGATACGAAAAATGCAGCAATCCCGGTATCTATTCCTGGGGTAGGTGCCAGTGTTCTGAGGCCAGTGGGAACCATCCGAAACAAAGGAATTGAACTTGCGCTAAACTGGTCGGATAAGATCAACGATAGACTCAGTTATACGGTTGGAGGTAATTTCTCAACCCTCAAAAACGAAGCTATCGACCTTTACGGGCAACCCTACATTGACGGAGGTTCTGCTGAATTCAGGCAACGTACGTATGTTGGCCAGCCATTGATGGCTTTCTATGGACGTGAAGTCATAGGCGTTTACCAAAATGCAGCAGAAATTGCCGCTGATCCGGTGGCTGTCGCAAATGGCCTGGTTCCCGGCGATCTCAAATATAAGGACCAAAATAATGATGGAAAAATTGACGATAATGACCGGGTAATCCTTGGTTCCTATTTTCCATCCTTCATTTACGGATTTAATATGTCGTTAACCTATAAGAATTTCGATTTTTCGGCCAATATGTACGGACAAAACGGCAATAAAGTACTTAACCGCAAGCGTGGCGAAGTAATCTGGACGGCTGACGGAAATATGGATGCCGACCTTGCTCTAAATCGCTGGCATGGAGAAGGTACTTCCAATAAATATCCTTCTTCATCCGGATTACGAAGAGGTTGGAACCAGAAAATGAGCGACTATTTTGTTGAAGACGGTTCATTCTTCCGAGTCCAAAATGTACAGTTGGGTTATACACTCAAAAACAAGGAGTGGTTAGACGGAAAATTCCCTGCATGCAGGATTTCCCTCACCGCCGAACGTCCTTTGACCATTTTCAAATACAATGGTTTTACACCTGAGGTCGCTAACGGGATAGATTCACAAACCTATCCGGTTCCTTCCATGTATACAATTGGACTAAATGTTAAATTCTAAAATACTTCTGAATTATGAAACTCAAACAATATATCATTCCATTCGCAACGCTGGTAGCTGCACTCTTTATTGCAGCAGGCTGTAGCAATAAACTGGATGAATTTCCCGAAAACAGGACTTTCACCGGTGAGACCGATTATACCATCAGCAGCAACATGATTCAACCCCTGCTTGGCTCTTATGTTGATTTTAATGAGACCCAGTGGGAAGACTTTCCGCTCATTGCTGTCCGGGGTGATGATGTGAATGCCGGTGGGCTTGGCGACCAGCAGGATTTATCTGAAGCCGATAATTACCGGTACAATAAAGACTACTGGATGTTCAATTCGCTTTGGCAGAATTACTATTCAGATATTTTCAATGCAAATTCAGCCATTGAACAAATTGCTCTTTATAAGCAAAACGGCAGCAACGCAGCACTTGCTGATCAGTATACAGCTGAAGCAAAAGTGCTTCTTTCATGGAAATTATTCAACCTGAGCCGTGTTTGGGGATCATTGTTTATCCCTACAACCTCCGATCCATCTAACTTATACGTACTGCCATTATCCACTAAAGATGAAGTGATGAGGCACATCTCGACTCTTATGGACGAAGCAATTCCAGTGTTACCGGCAGTCAGGCCAAATGAGCGCACTGATATACCTGGCGGAGTAACCAAGTTCACTGCCTTAGCTATGAAAGCTCTTGCCAACCTTGAACTGAAAAATTATCAGGCTGCGGCCGCGGCAACTGGTGAGATCATCAGTTCAGGGAAATTCACCCTGGAGCCTGACTATTACAATCTCTTCAAAATTAAGGGCAAACTGAATAACGAAAACATATGGGAAATGCAATATTCCGATTTTGGCCAGGGCTCAGGCAGTAATTATTCCTATTTATATGCCTTCTTCGGACCCCAGGGATGGACTCCCAAAGTTACAGGAGCAGGCGATGGATGGGGATTCTGGGAACCAAGCATGAAATACGTTAAGTTCATGCTCGATCGGGGTGAAAAAACTCGCCTCCAAAC
This sequence comes from Prolixibacteraceae bacterium, assembly GCA_025355875.1. Classification (GTDB taxonomy): domain Bacteria; phylum Bacteroidota; class Bacteroidia; order Bacteroidales; family Prolixibacteraceae; genus Aquipluma. The sequence goes on from JANXYV010000124.1 coordinate 4,550, forward strand.
CACTGTAATATTTACCAACCGAGGAATAGCTGAGATCAAGAAAGACCCTAAATATGCAACCTTACCTGACTGGGTTTCAAATACGACACCTTCCGGAGATGTATTCAATGATTTTGCCCGCGAAATGTTTGTAAGTGGAAAAGATTATCTGCCTTCCAATCAGTTAACTCCCGGACGCACCGATTATGGAACTAATAAGAACTTCACGTGCATCCGCTATGCTGAGGTTCTCCTGATGTATGCTGAAGCATTGACTCAGGGCGCTACCGGAACTGCCGGAACTGCCGATAATGCAGTGAATCTGGTAAGGAGAAGGGCTGGTCTTGGAGATCTTTCAGGAGTAACAAACGCCCAGGTGATGGACGAAAAATTTGCCGAATTGGCCACAGAATGGGGAACGCGTTTTTATGACATGGTCAGGTTGGGTAATACTGCCGCATTGAGCTACGAAGGAAGAACATTTACAGCCGATAAAACCTTTCTTCCTTATCCGCAAAACCAGGTTGATTTGCTGCCTGCTCTGAAGCAATAACCAATTGAAATTGAACACTTAAAAATGAAATAAGATGAAAATTTTTAAAAATATTTTTGCCTGTCTGATCATCCTGGTTCTTGCTTCAGCCTGCAACAAGGGGATCGACCCGATTACCTCAGTTCAACCGGGCGCGGATGTAACAGCGCCGGTGGTTACCGTCAAGTATCCGCTTGAAGGAACTAAAATCGAGGTTCCTTCGGTTTTAGCCACCATTACGATAAAAATTGAAGCTACTGATGACATTGAACTGAAATCAGTGTCAATCTTGCTTGACGGAAAGGAACTGAAAAGTTATTCGACATTTAAGGACTATCGCCGAGCAGTAGAGGAATATGTTTATGACCAATTGTCCAGCGGACCGCATGTACTCTCAGTAATTGCCACCGATATGCAGGGCAAATCAACAACCGTAACGGTTAATTTTGAGAAAAAACCTCCTTACACACCGATCTATCCGGGGGAAATTTTCTATATGCCATTCGATGGAGATTACATGGAAAAAGTGAGTGTTCAAAATGCAACAGTAGTTGGTAATCCTGTTTTTGCCGGCCAGGCTTTGAAAGGAACCAATGCCTATGCAGGAGCGACTGATTCTTACCTGACATTCCCTACCACGGCCTTGAAAAATCCTGAATTCAGTGCGGAGTTTTGGCTGAAATTGAATGCTGTACCTAACCGTGGCGGAATTTTAACGATGAGTGCTCCAGACCCGGCAGCGCCCACTCTTCCCAATTACAGAAAATCAGGATTTAGATTTTCCCGCGAAGATGCAGCCGGAAAACAACGATTCAAACTGAATGTTGGCACTGGCGCTGACGAAATGTGGTTTGACGGAGGCGCGGCAGCCGATGTAGATCCATCCTCAAGTAAATGGATTCACTTTGCAGTTACAATTTCGGGTACCGAAGGCGTAGTTTATATCAATGGGAAAGTGGTATGCCGGGCAGCTTTTGCAGGTGTCAATTGGGACGGATGTGATTTGCTATCCATCATGTCCGGAGCTCCGAGGTTTATTGAATGGGGTCATCTCTCTGATTTGAGTTATATGGATGAGTTGAGAATTTTCAATAAAGCGCTGACCCAGGAAGAAATTCAAACTATTATTCAGAATGACTCCCCGTATGTTCCAAAATATCCCGGAGAAGTATTCTATATGCCTTTTGAAGGAAACAGCAAAGAGCTAAACAGCAACACCGAAGCAACCGTTGTTGGATCACCGACCTATGTTCCTGGAAAAGTCGGGCAGGCCTATGCCGGGGCGACTGATTCGTATTTGAAATTTCCAACGACAAACCTGACAAAAACACAGGAAATCAGTGCGGTATTCTGGATGTTGGTAAATGCAGTTCCTGACCGGGCAGGCATATTAATTGCAAGTCCCGAAGATCTGAAAAACCCCAAATATCCTGATATCCAGAATTTGAGGACAAGCGGTTTCAGGTTCTTCAGGGAAGCCAGTGGCAAACTTCAGCAATTCAAAGCAAATGTTGGGTTTGGAACCGGAGAAAGCTGGAATGATGGAGGGAAAATCGATCCTACTCTAGGAAAGTGGGTACATTTTGCGTATACAGTGTCTAAAACATCGAGTATCCTCTATATCGATGGAGTGAAAACCCTGGAAGCTAAATATACCAGTCCGATTGACTGGACCGGCTGCGATCTGTTGACGATCATGTCAGGCGTTCCGCGATTCACCGAATGGCAGCATTATTCAGACCTGAGTTTAATTGACGAACTCCGTATTTTCAATAAAGCACTCTCGGTAGATGAGGTTAATACTATCCTGAATGATGAAAAGTAAGGAACTTTACCAAAAATCAGGTTTTGTTCGATTTCCTTGACTGAAAGAAAGGCTGCCCTGGAAATACAGGGTGGCCTTTTAAAATCTTAAACCAGACAAATACAATATTCATCATGAACAGATTATTCGGATTGCTGATACCGGCACTTTTTGTGGGATTTAATTTCATTTCGTGTAGCGGAATACAATCAAAGCCAATGAAAAGTGTGGAAAAGATCACTAAGATTTCAGACGATTCGCTGCTCACATTGATCCAATACCGTACTTTTCAATACTTTTGGGAGGGTGCCGAACCTACTTCTGGATTGGCCTGCGAACGAATCCATACCGATGGAGTTTATCCTGAGAACGATAAAAATGTGGTTACGACCGGAGGCTCCGGATTTGGGCTGATGGCCATTCTGGTTGGCATCGAACGAAAATTCATTCCACGCGAGGCCGGATTGGAACGGCTCACAAAAATTGCAGGATTTCTTGAAAAAGCAGATCGTTTTCATGGCGCATGGCCGCACTGGATGTTTGGCGAAACCGGAAAAGTGAAACCCTTCGGCACCAAAGATAACGGAGGTGACATTGTGGAAACCGCCTATCTGGTTCAGGGGTTGATCTGTGTGAAAAATTATATGAAAGAGGAAGTTCCGGCAGAGAAAGCCCTGGCCGAAAAAATTGCCAAACTTTGCAATGAAGTGGAATGGAGCTGGTATCAAAACGGCAAACCGGCTTTGTACTGGCACTGGTCACCTACCTACAGTTGGGAAATGATTTTTGCGATACAGGGATATAACGAATGTTTGATTGCATACGTTTTAGGTGCAAGTTCTCCGACTTTTCCACTTTCGCCCGAAGCCTACCACCAATGTTGGGCTCGTGGTGGGGCGATCAATTCGGAAACGACCAAATATGGTTATATCCTTAAATTGAAACACAATGGCGCCGAGGAATATGGAGGTCCGTTATTTTGGGCCCATTATTCTTATCTCGGGCTTGATCCGCGCCTTTTGAAAGACAGGTATGCCCGTTATTGGGATGAAAACCGAAACCAGGTGCTGATTGACTATGAATATTGTGTCGAAAATCCAAAGCACTTCAAAGGTTATGGACACGATTGCTGGGGCCTGACAGCCAGTTACTCGGTAAAAGGATACAATGCACACATGCCTTCCAACGATCTCGGAGTTATTTCTCCGACTGCTGCCCTTTCTTCATTTCCTTATTCTCCGGAAGAAAGTTTGCTCGCGGCACGATACTTTTACTACAAGCTGGGCGACAAGCTCTTGGGAACTTATGGATTCTATGACGCATTCAGTGAAACCGAAAACTGGTTTCCTCAACGCTACCTGGCCATCGATCAGGGTCCAATTGTGGTAATGATCGAGAATTATCGATCTCAACTTCTTTGGAAACTGTTTATGAAAGACAAAGATGTTCAGGTCGGTTTAACGAATCTGGGATTTACATTTCAGGAAAAATAAAAATGCCACTTTCCCGTTTCCCCAAAGGGGAAATGATTGGGATTCCCATTCAAAATGGAAATGCGATATTATTAACAACTAAAACTCCCCTCCTTTGGAGGTCACTGAGCTTGTCGAAGAGAGGGGTAGGAGGAGACTATATGAAAACCACAAGAAACCTATTGATTTTACTGGCATTACTGCTATCTCAAATGGAATCCGTTGCACAGAAAAATTCAACTGCTGAGGATCAAAAGATGAAGATTTTCATCAATGGACTGATGGCCAAAATGACCCTTGAAGAAAAGTTGGGTCAGCTTAATTTGCCGGCTTCAGGAGATATCATCACCGGCGCCGGCAGCAACATCAACATTGCTGAAAAAATCAGGGAAGGCAAAGTGGGCGGGCTTTTCAACATCAAGACTGCTCAAAAAATTCACGATGTTCAGCAAATTGCAGTGGAGCAAAGCCGCTTAAAAATCCCATTGATTTTCGGAATGGACGTTATTCACGGATACCAGACCGTTTTCCCGATTCCATTGGGAATGTCGTGCTGCTGGGACATGAACCTGGTCGAAAAAAGTGCCCGAATTGCTGCCCAGGAAGCGAGTGCCGACGGCATCTGCTGGACTTTTTCACCCATGGTTGACATTGCCCGTGATCCGCGTTGGGGCAGAATGTCTGAAGGTTCAGGCGAAGATCCCTACCTCGGCTCACAAATTGCCTGTGCAATGGTGAAAGGATACCAGGGAGAAGACCTCCGGAAAAACAATACGATCATGGCGTGTGTCAAGCATTTTGCCTTGTACGGAGCCATTGAAGCCGGTCGTGATTACAACACCGTGGATATGAGTAAAATCAGGATGTACAACGAATATTTACCGCCCTATCAGGCTGCTTTCGAAGCGGGTGCAGGAAGCGCCATGTCGTCGTTCAACGAAGTGGATGGTATCCCGGCTTCGGCCAATTCATGGCTGATGACCGATTTGCTTCGCAAACAATGGGGGTTTAATGGTTTTGTGGTGACTGATTATACCGCGATCATGGAAATGTCCGACCATGGTTTGGGTAACCTGAAAGAAGTTTCAGCTCTTGCACTGAAAGCAGGTATCGACATGGATATGGTGGCCGACGGATTTCTGGGAACCCTGAAACAATCATTGAATGAAGGAAAAGTTACCCAAAAGCAAATCGATCAGGCCTGCCGCCGGATTCTCGAAGCCAAATACAAACTCGGTCTTTTTGAGGATCCATACCGTTATTGTGATGTCAACCGCGCCAAAACCGAAATTTTCACTCCGGAAAATCGCCAGATAGCTCGCGAAATTGCGACTCAAACCTTCGTTTTGCTGAAAAACGAGAAGCAAACTCTACCGATTCAGGCAAAAGGAACAATCGCCTTGATAGGTCCGCTGGCTGATAACCGCGAAAACATGACCGGAACCTGGAGTGTGGCTGCTGATTTTTCAAAATCGGTTTCGCTGCTCGATGGTCTGAAAACTGCCTTGAACGGGAAAGCCAATGTGCTGTATGCCAAAGGAACCAATGTGGTGAACGATCCTCAGCTTGATGCCAGGATCAGCGTATTCGGAAAACCAACTAAATGGGACAAGCGTTCTCAAAAAGAAATGATCGATGAGGCGGTGGCTGTGGCTCTCAAATCGGATGTGATCATTGCTGCAGTGGGCGAATCGGCCGAAATGAGTGGTGAAAGCTCAAGCCGCTCCGACATCAGCCTGCCAGAAAATCAGAAAGAATTGATGGAAGCTTTGGCGGCAACAGGGAAACCCGTCGTGATGGTGCTGTTTACCGGTCGTCCGCTGACGATCAGTTGGGAAAAAGCCAATATTCCGGCCATCCTCAACGTATGGTTTGCCGGATCAGAAGCCGGAGATGCCATTGCTGATGTGCTGTTGGGTAAGGTCAATCCATCCGGAAAATTGAGTGCCACCTTCCCGCAAAATGTTGGACAAATTCCGCTTTATTACAACCACAAAAACACCGGACGACCGCTTCCGGATGGGAAATGGTTCTCAAAATTCCGGTCGAATTATCTCGATGTTTCCAACGACCCTCTTTTCCCGTTTGGATTTGGCCTGAGTTATACTACCTTCGATTATAAAAACCTGAAATTATCTGCTTCGAGCCTGACTGCAGATGGAAAACTGACTGTATCGGTTGAGGTAACCAACTCCGGAAATTACGATGGCGCAGAAGTGGTTCAATTGTATATCCGTGATTTGGTAGGCAGTGTGACCCGTCCGGTAAAGGAATTGAAAGGTTTCCAGAAGCTGTTTCTGAAAAAGGGAGAAACCCGTACTGTTGAATTTACCCTGACTGAAAAGGATCTGCGCTTTTACAACAGTGATTTGAAGTTTGTCAGCGAACCAGGCGATTTCAAGGTTTTTGTCGGAACCAGTTCGGCCGACACGCTCGAAGCCGGATTTGCCCTGAAATAGGTTACCTTTGACTACCAAAATTTAAATCTAAACCTGTGAAAAAAATCGTTCTTGTTCTTCCATTTTTTCTGATGTCATTGATTGCTTTGATGGCGCAGACTGGGAATTTAAAATCCTTGCCTGACCCAAGTACTCAGGAAATCAAAACGAATGAACCTAAACTGACCTGGTCTGATGAGTTCGACGGAACTGGCGTACCAAATCCGGCAAAATGGGATCGGCCGGAATATAACCGGAGGCCGAATGCCAAAGGACCTGACGGGTGGTGGAGTAAAGAAGATTCTTATCTCGATGGCAATGGGAATCTGGTGATCCGTGTCAGGAAAATCGCTGATAAAAATAATGATGGTGACCCTTTTGATTACAGTGTTGGTGCTGTGAGAACACTTGGAAAGTTTAAGCAGTTATACGGACGATATGATATCAGATGCCAATTACCCAAACAACAAGGCTGGTGGGTTGCTTTTTGGATGATGCAAGGGAATGTTGGATCAGAAGTCAATGCTGGGATCGATGGATCAGAAGTTGACATCATGGAGGCCTTTGGGTGGACCAATAAAATTAACCATGCAGTTCATTACGATGGTTATGGAGCAGCGCACAAGTCTGTAGGGAAATACGAATTGATACCAGGAATACGTGAAGGTTTCCATAACTATACCCTGGATTGGTATCCGGATAAATACATATTTTATGTGGATGGAAAAGAAACCTATCGTACTCAAGGCGGAGGAGTTTGCAACCAGCCTGGCTATGTCAAGATAACCGGTGAAATATCAACCGAAGATTGGGCCATTAATAGCTATTGGTCGAACGATCCGGCAAAGGCTGCCTATCCCGATTCTTTTCTGGTGGATTATGTCAGGGTCTATGATATTGGCAGTCTGACCAGTACTTCACCGGAGAACAAATTGCCAGAGCAGAAAATTCTGCTTACCCCGAATCCAGTGAATGATTGGCTAACCTTGTCAATGCCCGAATCCTCAGCAAAAAATGAAAATCCGGAGGTCAACATCTTTAGTTCTTCCGGGGAAAGGATCAAATCCTTTCAAACAAATTCCATTGGCGATCAGCTTTCAGTAAAAGATTTAAATGCAGGACTCTATATTTTGGTGGTTAAGTACAATAGTTTTTCTTTCTCGCAGAAATTTATGAAGAACTGAGAGGCATAGCTAATTCAGGTTGAATTTCTGCCTTCGGCTTGGCTTTCAATTTCGAAATCCGGATGGGGAAAATCGTTATCACAAGAATAAAATGAATAAGCTATTTTTCGTGCTGGTAGTGGGTGGTTTTCTGCTCCCAGAGATTTCCTTCGCACAGGAAAACGACAGCATTGTGGTGGTGAAAGGTCAGGTGAGCGACTATACCATCACCCTGAAGAAAAAGAAATTCCACACTGGTCAGGTTACCGGTCCCGATGGGAAACCCCTCGAAGGTGCAACCGTGATGTATCAATACAGTCCGGCGCATGATAATACCGATGCGAATGGAATGTATAAGCTGGTCGACTACGGCGACACCATGATGGTGGTTTATTACCCCGGAATGGAAATGACCCCGGTAAATGTGAAACGATTGGGAAATAAGGTAGATTTTAAGCTTGCTCCGCAAAAAACGGTTTCAGTAAAACCTGAAAAAGCGCTGGCAACCGAGTGGTTCGACCCTGGAAATGACCACCCGAAAACCTTCTGTAATCCGGTAAACATCAGCTACAACTTCGAGCCATACAACAACAATGTGAAAACGAATGGTTCATTTCGCTCCTCAGCAGACCCAATGCTGGTGAACTACAAAGGCGAATATTTTCTGTTTTCGACCAATCAGGGAGGGTTTCATGTCTCGAAAGATTTAAGCCACTGGGAATTTGTGTATGCCAGTTTCCAGCGCACTCCAACTGATGACGACCAATGTGCCCCGGCTGCTTATGTGAGCGGCGACACGTTGTTTTACACCGGTTCAACCTACCGCAGATTACCTGTTTGGTACGGCACCGACCCGAAAAGCGGACGTTTCAAGCGCAAGATTGAGTCGGTTTCACTGCCTTTCTGGGATCCTTCATTTTTCCTCGACGACGACCAACGTTTGTATATGTATTACGGATCGAGCAACGAGTTTCCGCTGAAAGCTGTTGAACTGAGCCGTACTAATTTCTACCCGAAAAGCAAAATTACTGATTTGACCATGCTGAAGCCCGAGCAGCACGGTTGGGAACGTTTTGGCATGAACAACGACGACAGTACCACGCTGGCGCCCTTTACCGAAGGAAGTTTCATGAATAAACACGATGGCAAATACTATTTTCAGTACGGTGCACCCGGAACCGAATTTAAGGTGTATGCCGACGGAGTCTACGTGGCCGACCATCCGCTGGGGCCTTTCATTTACCAGAAACACAACCCGGTGTCATATAAGCCTGGCGGCTTTGTACAGGGTGCCGGTCATGGCGGAACCTTTCAGGATAACTTCGGAAATTACTGGCATGTGGCTACCTGCATGTTGTCGCTCAAGTACAAGTTCGAGCGGCGAATTGGTATTTATCCGGCTGGTTTCGACGAAGACGGAACGATGTACGTTTCGACCGGATATGGAGATTACCCTTGCCTGAACCCAACCAAAGCAATTGACCACCGCAGTGGAACCTTCTCAGGATGGATGCTGCTTTCTTACCAAAAACCGGTTGCAGTTTCTTCCACGGATGGCGAATTGGTTGCCAAAAATGCTTCGGACGAAAATATTCGGACCTATTGGGCAGCCCAAACCGGTAATCTCGGTGAATGGCTGCAAATAGATTTGGGAGCGATAAAAGAAGTTCATGCCCTGCAAATCAATTACTACGACCATAAAGCTTTTCAGCACAATAAGGCGATGGATTTGTATCACCAGTACCGAATTTACCAGTCGGTCGACAGCAAAAACTGGACACTGCTGGTGGACAAAAGCGACAACGATCGAGATGTGCCGCATGATTACGTGGAACTTCAAAAACCAGTGAACACACGCTACCTGAAAATCGAGAACATTCACATGCCCACAGGGTCATTTGCCATCAGCGATTTCCGGGTGTTCGGCCTGGCCAAAGGCGACAAACCTGAAGAAATCCGCAACTTTAAAGTGAACCGCTCTACAGCAGACCCGTGCAATGCGCAAATCAGCTGGAGCGCATCGGCAAAAGCATATGGTTACAACATTTGGTATGGAGTATCTCCCGGCAAACTTTACAACTGCATCACCGTAAATGGCGAAACCAACTACAATTTCCGTGGGATGGACAAAGCCACAAGTTACTATTTTTCGATTGAGGCATTGGGTGAAACGGGGAGATCAGAAATGGGGAATGAGGTGGAGATAAAGTGATTGTAATTCTGAAGTCCGTTCACTTAAGTGAACGGCAATTGATAAGCGCTTTATTAAAACTCTATAGCAAATTAATCAGAAAACATTCTTTCGGCCAACTTTAGCTTACATGCCTGGCTGTTGATTGATGTGCTGCTCCCAGAGCAGTAAAGGGTGTCGAAGGAGCATCCTTCGCGAGCCACGTTTTCTAAACACCAGAGTCAACAAATACGGAGATTGAAAATCTCAACGATCCATAAAAAAGGCTTATCGGTCCGGTTTCGGACGATAAGCCTTTCATATTCAGGAATTAGTGAATTTAGTTCAATGAATAAACGCTACAGTAGAGTTGTTGTACAGTGACCGGTCTTTCCATCAGCATTTATGTACAATTTTATGGTATACTTTCCAGGAGCAATAATCAGATTGGCTCCTCCCTGAGTCAGTTTATCAGGTGTACCACCTAAATTCCAGGCCCAGCCATCGTTGAGTCTGAATTTAAATTCACATTTCATTATACCGCCAGTTGCCGGAGGTAGAGGATCGAGGCTGGCTTTCAATTCAATGGTGATATACCAGCACCCTTCATCTGAATTGTAATCCATTTTTTGATCCGGGGTATTCCAACTGTTTGGAGTTGCCGATCCAACCAGACCGATCATATACGGATCCATTTTGTAAGTCATTGCCTTGGTATCGGCTGCCAGGTTAAACCATCCGTTATCGCTTGGATTTATTGCGGATCCATTCACAGCAAGTTTTCCACCAGTGTCGCCATACACAATATTTGCTTCGGGATCTTTCAGGGTAAATGCTTTTGTTTTGTCGAGTTTCACGTAGCCCGAATACTTTCCATTTCCGAGTGGAGATTCAATCATCTGAGCAAGGCCAGAATTGACCAAATCCAAACGTGGCAACCCATATGGAGTAACATCGGCAGATTTGACATCAGAAATATATTCAAACGGTTTTGTACTGGTACCGGGGGCGCCGGTACCCGCATCAACGGTAAGAACGGACCTTAACCGCAAATCGGTGGGAGTAGTTACGTAAGCAGGATAATACTTGAGCAGGATCTTGTTCAGTTCGCTAACTGTAATTTTTAACACTTCAGCATGAACATTGCTTAAGATTGGGATCGGTGCAGCGAAATTGCTTCCTTTTTTACAAGCTTCCAAAAAGTAGGTTGCCGAAGCCTGAAATCCGGGATCGACAGCCTTACCTGTGAATACCAGTGTGTCAGCTCCCTGTGACCGCTGGAGGGCTAAATTTGGAATGGTGAGCAGTTCCGGAGCTATCGGGTTGGTCAGCATCTCAACTTTGGTTCCATCCTTTTCGCACGAAAACAAAAGTCCGAACAACCCTATGAAAGTTAGATAGATATAGATTTTTTTCTTCATCGTTCAAAATTTTAAAGGATTAATATAGTGGATTCTGTTTAATGTTCGGATTTGAAGACACCTCATCACCCGGAATCGGGAAGATATTCAAATGATTATCCGTTGGAATGCCTTCATACGTACCACCTTTCCAGGACCAAATGTAGTTACCGTCGGTAAATTGACCAAAACGAACCAAATCGGTACGTCGCTGAGCTTCATAATAGAATTCACGACCTCTTTCGTCCATCAAAAAGGATTTGGTGAGTTTTGCCAGGGTAATATTTCCGTTGGCATTTCCGTAAGCACGGGTTCTGATGAGGTTTACGTCAATCAGGGCGTTTGCCAGGTCACCCGAGTTGAATAAGGCTTCAGCCCTCATCAGGTAAGCATCCGCAAGCCGGAAGATCGGGAAATCGGTGCTGGCATAAGCCGGACTGTAATCTGCAGCCTGAGTGCCATCCGCATTTTTGGCTGTAAATTTATATACTCCAACGCCATAATCACCACTTGAAGAAGCGCTCGGAATGTTCATGCTTTTTTTCTGTTTCAAATACACGCGTAAGTCTTTGCATTTTGAAAAAGTTGAATCTTTAGCCGGAACCCTTACCTTTCCATAGGTAGCAATCGTATCGACCAGAATGTTCATAAATCCTTTTTTTGTGCGGTTTCCATTCCAGTTGGTATTGGAGGTCAAGCCGTGATAACGCTCGGCCCTGAGGTATTTGGCATCACTGCTTGATTCGATCACAAATGTGCTGCCAACATAGCCTTGTGTATGAATTCCGTCCTGTTCCCAGGCGAAAATCATTTCCGGGTTATGGCTGCCATCATTATCTGCAGTGAAGTTCTGCCGGTAGTTGGGCGCCAGTGAATATTGACCACTGCTGATTACCTTATCGCAATAAATTTTGCAACTGTCCCATTTGGCAGTTCCGGTGTAAACTTCTGCATTCAGGTAGACCCGGGCCAGTAGCATCCAGCATGCAGCCTGGTTGGCCTGCGACGAGATTTTGTTTGGCGCTGCAAGTTTAGTTTCGATACTATGCAATTCAGACACGATGTAATTGAAGAGCTTGGTCCTTCCAATTTTCGAATCAGGATCGAGTTGTTTCGGATAGAATTTGCCTACCCCGTCAGCTTCGGTCGTAAACGGTGGGTTTGCAAATAAATCCATATCCCAATAGTATGCCAGTGCCCTTAGGAAACGGGCTTCAGCATTATACCGGATAACATCCGGATCAGTATTCCCATTGGTGTTCTTGATAAAATCGTTTGCATACGTTACGCTCAAACTTAAACGCTGATAAAGAGCGGTCAAAAAAGGATTCTTTGAATTCCAGGTTTGGGTGTTCAAATCAGCGATACCAGGATCGCCCCATGCGCAAATGGCCTCATCGGTTGTGATTTCCTGACAATTCCAGAGGGCCCGGGTGGTCGTAAAAAAGTCATTATCGGAAGCCGAAATATCCGGACCATCTCCATTTTTATTATCTCCGGCGCCTTGCCCGTTAATGATGAAACTTGCGTAAATTTTGCCCAGGTTTTGTTTCATGTATTCAGGATTGTCACCCAAATTGGCGGCTAACACAGTGTTAGGATCTTTGGGTTTTACATCCAAATCTTTCACGCATGATGATGCCATCACTGCTGAAAGTATTGTTCCTAATATTAAAATCTTTTTATTCATATCTTTTTATGATTAGAATGTTAATAGGTTAAACTTAAACCGAAGACAAAGTTGCGAGGTCTGGGATAGAAATTGTTATCAATCCCGGCTACTTCCGTTGTGCCGGATTTTGCATATCCAACTTCAGGATCGATCCCTTTGTATTTGGTGATTGTCAGTGCGTTTTGAACTGTAAAGCTGACCCGGGCGCTCATTTTGTCAATGATCTTGTCGAAGACATATCCGGCAGTAATATTATCTAATTTAAAGAAGGACGCATTGTCGACAAAGTAGTCGCTGGTAAACTGACGTTTAACAAATTTGGTATCACTGAGATAGGTCGGAAAATTCTTAAAATATCCGATCTGGTACATTTGATCGTACGAGGAGGAAGAGGAGACCTGATTGTAAACATAGTTTCCAATACTTCCTCGGCATGAGGCAGACACATCAAATTTTTTGTAGTTGTAACGGGCAGAGAAGCCGATCAGATAATCAGGTACCGGATTGTGGTAGATATATTTATCGGCGTTGTTTCCATTGACAGTGCCACCCTTTCCTGACAGGTCGACATACATGCCTTCAATTGGATTTCCACTGGCATCGTATACCTGCTTGTTCATAAAGAAGGAATTGGCAGGATATCCAACCCGGGTAACCTGCAGCGGCCCTGTGAACGAGTTTCCTCCGGAAAGTATGCCGATGTAGTTCGGATCGTCATTCATGAGTAATTTGGTAATCTTATTCTCGTTATAGGATACGTTGAATCCAAGGTTCAACGACATATCTTTTTTCGAAATGGCCTGAAAATTTAATGACACTTCTGCTCCTCGGTTTTCAAGGCTGCCCACATTGGTTAATAAGGTATTGGAGAAATTGCTTCCGCTTGGAATAGTTACGGTGTTCAGTAAATCATCGGTAACACGCTTATAAATATCAATAGCTCCGGTAATTCGGTCTTTTAGAAAACCAAAATCGAATCCAATGTTGGAAGTGGTAGTATGTTCCCACTTGATGTTGGGGTCATATGTATTTGGTCTCAGAGTCGGAATATATTGCCCGTCGATCGGATAGTAGGCGTTGGGGAGCGAGGTAATATATTTGGCCTGATAAGGATAATCGTTTCCAATGTCTTGCTGACCGGTTACCCCCCAGCCTAATCTGAGCTTCAAATCGGAAAGTGCTTCCACATCTTTTAGAAATGATTCTTCCTTTATTTTCCATGCAAAAGCTGCCGACGGGAACAGGCCCCACTGATTGCCTTTGGCAAAGCGGGAAGAACCATCTTCACGAACCGTTAAAGTGAGCAAATACCGGTCGTTGTATGTATAATTCAGACGGCCAAAGAATGAAACCAAATAGTTTTCAGTAATGAATGAGGTACTATCTTGTTTTTGATAAGGATGAGTTGCATCCACTACGCCACGGGTATAAGAGTCACCCTGCCGTTGAAAATGCTGCCATGAATATCCGGCCGTCGCATCAATTTTACTTTTAATATCGCTGAGGTCTTTTACATAGTTCAGGTAGAAATCGAGAAGGTTGTTCTGATCAATTCCATGAAAGTCGTTCAATTTTCCCCAGGCTAAAGGAGCGGTAAGTACCGAGGGCGAAGTGGTTGGACGGTTGTTATGTCCATCGCTTTTCGTATAATCGGTAGCAAGGTTCAAGTTGGCCTTTAAATCAGGAAGAAAGGGCATTTTATAGTTGAACTGGATACTGGCAATCACCCGCTGTACAGTTGATTTGTTGTCAACTGCTAATAACTGTTCTACCGGATTTGCCGTGCCCAGGCTCGCTCCATAGTTCTGCCATTGAAAGTAGCCATCCGAAAGGGGATTTCCATCTTTTACCACCTGGGTCGGATCCATATTGATTGCCGAACTCACGGCACCTACATCGCCAAAGTTGTTCTTGGTGATCATCCCTTTTGCATTCATATTGATTTTCAGACTGCCATCCAAAAGTGTTGGATCCAGGCTTACCGATCCGGTCATTCTTTGCATATCCGTGTTTTTCAGGATACCATTCTGGTCGGTATAACCGATTGAAACCCGGTAGGGTAATTTTTTATAAGCACCAGATACGCTAACATTGTGATCCTGAGAAATGGCTGTACGGTAAATTTCTTTTTGCCAGTCGGTATTGGCAGTGCCTAATTTGGCATAGCTGTCAGCTCCAAATAAGTCCTGATGGTCTTTGGCTATTTGCCGCATCTCATCTCCTGAATAAACATCCATGTATTTAATGGCATTTGAAACTGACATACTTCCATCATAGGTTATTTGCATGGAACTGCCAGCCTTTCCCTTTTTTGTGGTGATAAGGATCACACCGTTGGATGCCCTTGATCCGTAAATGGCGGTTGCTGAAGCATCTTTCAGGACTGTGAAAGTCTCGATGTCGTTAGGATTAATGAATGCCAGGAAGTTTGAGCTTCCGCTGATGTTGTTATTTGCAATCGGGACACCATCGATAATAATCAGAGGGTCGTTCGAAGCGTTGAGCGACGAACCTCCACGGATTCGAATAGTTGAGCCACTGCCAGGTGCGCCACCTGCGGTAGTAATTACCACTCCGGCACTTTTACCAACCAGTAAATCCTGTGGAGTGGTAATCGCGCCTTTGTTAAAATCCTTCGAGCTGACGGCCACGATCGAACCGGTTGCATCCGCTTTTTTAACCTGTCCGTAACCGATTACCACCACTTCATTCACTTCAGATCTTTCAGTTACAAGGGCCACAGCGAGTGATTTTTGCCCCTGGGCAACAATTTCCTGTGTTTTGTAACCCACAAACGAAAGCTGAACGATATCACCCATTTTGACTTTCAGGTTAAAATTACCATCCAGATCAGTGACAGTACCATTGGTAGTTCCTTTAACTACAATAGAGACACCTGGTAAAGATTCTCCCGATGAGCTATCGGTGACCTTCCCAGTTAATACGGTCTGTTGAGCCATTGCGAAATTTCCAAACAAAAGCGACAGAATCAGTATTAATACATTTAGGTTTTTTTGAATAATCCTCATGTTTTAATAATTATTGGTTCAATACTCGTTTTTTAGATTCGACATCCAAAATTTTAGGTTAATTCTGAAGAAAGTTGTCAGTAATAACTTCAAAAAGAATTAATTCCATAACAAATGTATTAATTCTCTTACGAAAATATTAAAGAATGTTACCACAATTTCCTGCAAACGATTGCGGTGACGATTGCGGTTAAGATGTTATAAAACAGGTAGTAACAGAAGGGTTGTATTTTGACGGTTTTCGGGATGATTCAAAGCTTGGTTCAGCATTAAAATAAATTAGTATCTTTCGTGATTGATATAAAAAACAAGACCAGAAATCATCGATTTTATGCGAAGCAGTCAGGTAACCTTAAAAGATATTGCACGAAAATTGGGCATTTCGCCATCAACCGTATCCCGCGCATTAAAGGATCATCCGGATATCAATAATGAAACCAAAAAATCAGTGAACGAGCTTGCCCAAAAGCTTAAATACCAGCCAAACGCAGTCGCTATCAGCCTGAAAAACAGGAAGAGCAATACCATCGCCGTGATGATCCCTGAAATCGTTCATTATTTTTTCTCCTCGGTCTTAAGTGGTATTGAAGATGTCGCGTCACAGAAAGGATATACCGTTATCATTTGCCAGTCAAACGAAAGTTATGCTCGCGAAGTGGCGAATGCCCGAACTTTACTTTCCCATCGGGTCGACGGAATTTTGGTTTCCATTTCGAAGGAGACCCATTCGTTCGATCATCTGGTTGATTTACAGGAAGGTGGAATACCACTGGTATTCTTTGACCGGATTGCCCCTGAAATTTATGCAGATCAGGTGATAATCGACGATTTGGAAGCGTCACGCAATGCAACCAGACACCTGATTTCCACCGGATGCAGGAAAATTGTCCATTTTGCCGGGCCACAAAATCTGGTTATTGGAAGAGATCGTCTTCAGGGTTACCTGAATGCCCTCACTGAGGCAGGTTTATCCGTCGACAATCGCTTTGTTGTGGAAGCTGATACGTTTGAAGATGCACGCAGTGCAATGATTGAAATGCTTGATGAGGGAATTGTTCCTGATGGAGTTTTTGCAGTCAATGATCTTAGTGCCATCGGTGCCATGCAAGCCATTCAAAAGAAAGGGTTTAAAGTACCGGAGGATATTGCAGTTGTGGGTTTCTCCGACGGTCGCCTATCCGGGATTACTGACCCATACCTTACTTCAGTCGATCAGCACGGCTATGAAATGGGTACCATGGCAGCAGAAATGCTTTTTCAAAGGATTATGGCTGATGAAGAAGAATATGTTCCTGAAGTTAAAATACTGAATGCTGATCTGATTATCCGGGGAAGTTCGGTAAAGGAATAGCAAAGTTCAGAAATTTAACCCCATTCTGAATCATTTCCATATTTTCAATTTGGATCAGGAATGTCTTACAGATTCGCAATATGCAAAAATGTGGTCTGCCAGTCATTATTCAAAGATCAGAAATTTGGCTGAGATTCATTTTTTATTCCCATTATTCCATCTATCTTGTGTCTTGAAAAACTAATACTACTACCTATGAAGAAGAAACCTAACTTAAGTTTTTGGCAAATCTGGAACATGAGTTTTGGCTTTCTGGGAATTCAGTTTGGCTTTGCCCTGCAAAACGCAAATGTGAGCCGGATTTTCGAAACATTGGGTGCCAAAGTTGACGATATTCCCATCTTATGGATTGCTGCACCGGTTACCGGACTGATTATTCAGCCCATTATTGGCCATGCAAGCGACAAAACCTGGGGACGTTTCGGAAGACGTCGGCCTTATTTTATGATTGGCGCTATCCTGGCATCACTGGCATTGCTCCTGATGCCCAATTCTCCAGCTTTATGGATTGCTGCCGGACTGCTCTGGATGATGGATGCTTCGATCAATATTTCGATGGAGCCTTTTCGTGCTTTTGTAGGCGACATGCTTCCCAGTGAACAACGTACTGCCGGTTTTGCGATGCAGAGTTTCTTCATTGGAACAGGTGCAGTTATTGCATCTGCCCTTCCCTGGGTTTTTACCAATTGGTTTAATGTATCAAACGTTGCGGCCGTTGGTGAAAAGATTCCTCAATCAGTAAAACTCTCTTTCTACCTTGGTGGGGCCGTTTTTCTGCTCGCGGTATTGTGGACCGTTTTTTCTACCAAAGAATATGCGCCTGAAGAACTCACCGAATTTGAAGCAGAAAAAAGGCAGTCGTCTCGCTCCGTTGAGACAATTGCAGTTTCTGCGCAAAGCTTACTGCCTGGTTTTATCCGGCGCGGTCTGATCTGGCTGGTAGTAGGTCTTCTTGGCAGCGTGCTGATCCAACAGATGGCCTGGGAGAAGGAGTTGTATGTTCTTTCGTTTGGTCTGGCTGCTTTTGGGATCATCTTGCTCACCTCGGCCTGGTATACACGTCAGGGAATGGTCAATAATGGTTTTGTCGAGGTGATCACCGACCTGATGAACATGCCAAAGACGATGAAGCAGTTGGCGATTACCCAGTTCTTCTCATGGTTCGCGCTTTTTGCCATGTGGATTTATACCACTTCGGCAGTGACCAGTCACATTTACGGAACCACTGATTCGGCGTCGGCCTTGTATAACGAGGGAGCCAACTGGGTTGGAATTCTGTTTGCAACCTACAACGGGTTTGCTGCAGTAGTTGCATTCCTGCTTCCGGTTCTGGCCAAATGGACCAACCGTAAAATGGCGCACGCAATTGCATTGGTTTGCGGGGGAATGGGTTTGGTTTCATTTTACATCGTGAAAGATCCTCATATTCTTATCTTATCCATGTTGGGAGTGGGCATTGCCTGGGCCAGCATTTTGTCGATGCCGTATGCTATTCTTACAGGATCACTTCCGGCACAGAAAATGGGAACCTACATGGGAATTTTCAACTTTTTCATTGTGATTCCGCAAATTCTGGCAGCCAGCATTCTTGGCTTTTTCACCAAGGTTTTGTTCAGCGGCCATGCTATTTATGCCCTGATCCTCGGTGGTTTTTCCTTGCTGATTGCAGCCATCAGTGTATTGTTTGTTGACGACGTAGATCAAGGGTAAAAGGAATGGATCCTTTTCAGAGAGGCAGGTACATTCAGGAAGTTCTGCCCCGGGCAGAATTCTCCCTGGAAATTGATAATTTCAAAACGAATTGGTCATGAGAAGAATAGGTCCAATCATTTTTTTAATCTTTCTGACATTTTCAGTTTTTGCACTGAATGTCGACCGTGTCGAACCGATTTTTTGGTGGGTTGGAATGAAAAATCCGACCGTTCAACTGATGGTTCACGGACCGGAAATTGCCTCGACCGAAATCAGCCTGAATTACCCGGGCGTAAAAATCAAGACCATTAGCCGTCAGGAAAATCCAAACTTTGTGTTTATTGATCTGAACATTTCTCCGGAAGCCAAAGCAGGAACTTTTCCAATTCAATTCAGGAAAAACAAAAAGGAAGTAGTCAGTTACACTTATGAATTGAAAAACCGCGAACCCCATTCGGCCGAGAGGAAAGGTTTTGATACTTCCGATGTGATTTATTTAATCACTCCCGATCGCTTTGTGAACGGAAACCAAGCCAATGATGTCTCTGCAACAGAGAAGGAATTACCCAACCGGGCTGATAAAAATGGGATACATGGGGGCGATATTCAGGGAATCAGGAATAGCCTGGATTACATTTCAAAAATGGGATTTACTTCAGTTTGGTTAAACCCAGTTCTTGAAAATAACATGACGAAGATTTCGTATCATGGCTATTCGACTACCGATTTTTACAAAGTGGATGCACATTTGGGAACCAATGAAGGATATCGTGAACTTGCTCAGGCCATTCACCAGAAAGGGATGAAACTGATGATGGATATGATTTTTAACCACATTGGATCGGAGCATTGGTGGATGAACGACATGCCTTCTTCAGACTGGCTGAACAATTATCCTGATTTCAAAATCACCACTCATTGGCGGACGATAAATCAGGATCCATACGCATCCGAAGTGGATAAAAAAGCAATGTCGGATGGTTGTTTTGTTCCTACCATGCCCGACTTGAACCAACGAAATTCCTTTCTGAAAAATTACCTGATTCAGAACAGTATCTGGTGGACTGAATATGTTGGTCTCGACGGAATCCGGATGGACACTTATCCGTATCCCGATAAATTTGCGATGGCCGAATGGTCCCGCAGAATGCTCGAAGAATATCCCGGTTTCTACATGGTAGGCGAGGAGTGGACGATGAATCCTGCCATAATTTCCTATTGGCAAAAAGGAAAAGTAAATCAGGATGGATTTGTATCTGATCTTCCCGGTCTCATGGATTTTCCATTAAACAATGCGGTAATCCAGGGATTAAAAAATCCAAATCCGGGTGGTTTATTTCAGATGTATGAGGCTCTGTCCAATGACTTCCAGTTTCCACATCCCGAAAAGCTCGTGATTTTTCCTGATAACCACGATATGTCTAGGTTTTATACTCAGTTGGGCGAAGACCTGGATTTGTTTAAAATGGGAATTGTTTTCTATGCCACCACCCGCGGAATTCCACAATTCTTCTACGGAACCGAAATCCTGAAGTCGAATCCCGGAACCGAAGAACACGGTATCATCCGCTCCGATTTTCCTGGCGGTTGGGAGGGAGATAAGGTCAACGCCTTTAATGGCACCGGACTTTCTGATCAGCAAAAACAAGCTCAGGATTTTATCCGGAAAGTTTTAAACTGGAGGAAAACCAGCGAGGTAGTGCATTCCGGAAAATTGATGCACTTTGCCCCGGTCGGCGATGTTTATGTATATTTCCGGTTCAATCAGAACGGGAAAGTGATGGTAATTCTGAATAAAAATGCCCATGAAAAAGCGATTGATTCTGACCGTTTCAGCGAAATCATTGGAAATTGCACTTCGGGAAAGGAAGTGATTTCAGGATTGAATATTCCGGATCTGAAAAACCTGAAAGTTCCGGCTATGTCGGCCATGATTATTGAACTTAAATAGGAAAAGGAAAGGCTGCTGGCCGGAAGGTTTCACTCGCTGGCAGCAGTTCTCCAATTGACAATGCTCAAAAAGAAAATAACCTATAAACAAAAATCGATGAAGAAATTAACCCAAATCCTGTTGCTTCCGATGCTTTGTCTGGCGCTTTACTCTTGTCAGCCAACCGTTAAAAAAAGTGTTGAAAGTGCTCCTGCCGGAATGGCAAAAGTTCCGGAGTGGAGCAAAAATGCCGTGATGTACGAAGTGAATGTCAGGCAGTATACGCCGGAAGGAACATTCAAGGCGTTTGAAACCCAACTTCCCCGTCTGAAAGAACTCGGGGTGGACATCCTTTGGTTTATGCCCATTTACCCGATTTCGGAAAAGAACAGGAAAGGGAGTTTAGGTTCGTATTATTCTATCCACGACTATAAAGCGGTGAATCCTGAATTTGGCTCCCTGGATGATTTCAAAGCCCTGGTTGCAAAAGCGCATGAAATGGGCTTCAAAGTGATGCTCGACTGGGTTGGAAACCATACCGGCTGGGACAATCAGTGGATTTCGGATCACAAAGACTGGTACACTCAGGATGCCAAAGGAAATGTGATTCCGCCCAATCCGGACTGGAAAGATGTGGCTGATTTGAATTACGACAATCCGAAAATGAGAAGAGCCATGGTCGATGCCTTGAAATTCTGGGTAAAGGATGTCCAGGTTGACGGTTATCGCTGCGATTATGCAGGCGGCGTCCCGACCGATTTTTGGGAAACGGCGCGTACTTCGCTCGATTCAGTCAAACCGATTTTGATGTTGGCCGAAAATGAGGATCAGATGGATTTGCTGAACAAAGCTTTTAACCTCAATTATGGCTGGTCATTTCATCATCTGATGAACGATGTGGCAAAGGGAAAGCGAACTGCCATGGCCCTCGATTCGTCGATTATGAAGACCAATAAATCCTATCCTGTCGGCACCTATTCGCTGCAGTTTCTCACCAATCACGACGAAAACAGTAACAACGGGACCGAATTCGAACGGATGGGCGAGGCGGTAAAAACAATGGCAGCACTGTCGTTTACCGTTCCGGGAATGCCACTGATTTATACCGGTCAGGAGGTTGGACTCAATAAACGGCTTCTGTTCTTTGAAAAGGATCAGGTGGACTGGAGCAAACCCGAAATGCAGCCCTTTTATCAGAAACTCATCAAACTGAAAAAAGAACAGATGGCATTGTGGAACGGCACTGCTGGTGGTGCACCAGTAATCATACAAACTTCAGTTCCGTTGAAGGTCATGGCTTTCATGAGAGAAAAAGACCAAAGCCAGGTTCTGGCTGTTTTCAATTTGTCGGCTGATCCAATCGAAACTACAATTAATCTTCCGCAGTCCGGCGAATACCAGGAATACTTTTCAGGAGAATCAAAGAAATTGGATAAAAGCACTGCACTCCAGCTTGATAAGTGGGCTTATAAAGTCTTTATCAGGAAATAGATATTTGATTTTTTTGGTTTTTTATTTTGAAAAGCCTGTCCTGACCGGGCAGGCTTTTCGTTTCTGGACCTTTGATAAAAAAAACATAAAATTGGATAAAAAAACAATCCAATTTAGTAACCCTGAACTCAGATTTTTCGATATAGAGTACAATAGTCAACCTTAAACAATTCCACCATGGAAGATAATCTGACCACCCTGGCATCCTTGCCTTATTCGAAGGCCGAAATCCTAAGGTCGCTGCTCGAATCCGAAGGTATTGATTGCGTCCTTGAAAATGTTGATTTCCTTCAGGATGCTATGGACACCGGTGTTCGGATTCGTATTTTGGAAAAAGACGCCCGAAAGGCATTTCCGATTCTGGATATGATGCTGGGAAAAGTAATCAGCGATCCTTCAAAAGCTGAAAACTACGTGCTGATTCCGATTGATTTTTCAGGCTTTTCGCTCAAAGCTGCTTTGATTGGCTTCGATATTGCTGAAAAGCTGGAGGCGAAGATGGTTCTTTACCATTCAAGTCCCCGTCCTGAATTCCTGACAATTCCGTATTCGGATGTCATTGTTTACGATTCGGCCCTTTTCATCAATTATGAAATGACCGAGAAACTGACTAACCAAAAATTTGAAGAATTTTTAAATAAGCTGACTGCTGCCATTGATCCTGTCCGATGGAAGAAAGCACGGCCCGAATACATTGTCAAGATTGGTGAAGCTGACGATGATATACTTTCGTATATTCAGGTTCATCCGCCGAGAATGGTTGTGATGGGCATTCGTGGCCAGGATGCCAAATCCGGCGATCTGATTGGGACTACTACTGCCGGTGTGATTTTTAATACCAAAGTTCCGGTTTTAGCTATCCCGGAAAAGACGCCGGACAATTGGCTCGAAAATTTCAAGAAGGTGGTCTATGCGACCAATTTCGAAGCTACCGATTTTATTGCCATGGATAAATTGCTAAAACTGGTCCATCCGTTTGGATGCAAGGTGATTTGTCTGCATGTGAATCAGGGAAATAATGGAGAACTCGACGAAGCGATGCTCGAAGGAATGAAGGAAGCTCTGTGTGAAAAATATCCGGATGCTTTCTTCGATTGTCGCCTGGTTCACAGCAATAACCTGATTGTGGCCATTGATCAGTTTATTCAGGAAAACCAAATTGATGTGCTGGCCATGACCACCCATCGGCGAAATTTATTCACCCGTTTCTTTAATCCGGGAATTGCCCGAAAAATGATGCTGCACACCCAAACGCCGATACTGGTATTTCATGCCTGAAAAAATAAAACCGGATCAATCTGATCCGGTTTTATTTTTTCAGCAGGGCCTATTCATTGACAATTGCATGACTACCAAATGACAATTTTAGAAACTGTTTAAATTTTATTTTATCGTTCTGTTAGGAACAAAATGTGGGTAGGAAAAGAATGATTTTAGATGATCTTTTGTCCCGTATGGGACAAAATGAACCGGTAAATGACTACTTCTCTACTCATATGTTTTCCCTCTGGGAAATTTAAACAGTCACTAATTCGCCGATTCAAACTGCTTTAAAAATCGGACGTCGTTCTCGAAGAAATGCCGGATGTCTTTGATGCCGTATTTCAGCATGGTAATTCGTTCGATTCCCATTCCGAAGGCAAAGCCGGTATATTTTTTACTGTCGATGTTGCAGGCTTCCAAAACGTTCGGATCGACCATTCCGCAACCCAGAATTTCGAGCCAGCCCGTGTATTTGCAGACATTGCAGCCTGTGCCGCCGCAAATCGAGCAGCTTACATCCATTTCGGCTGATGGTTCGGTGAACGGAAAGTAGGATGGACGCAACCGAATCTGCGATTTTTCTCCGAAAAGTTCGCGTGCAAAGTATAGCAAGGTTTGTTTCAGGTCGGCAAACGAAACGTTTTCATCCACATACAAACCTTCAATCTGATGGAAAATGCAATGCGAACGGGCCGAAATGGCTTCGTTCCGGAATACCCGTCCGGGGAAAATTGCACGGATGGGCGGCTGAGTTTTCTCCATTACCCGGATTTGCACGCTGGAGGTGTGTGTCCGGAGCAAAACATCCGGATTTTTTTCAATAAAGAAGGTGTCCTGCATATCGCGGGCAGGGTGTTCCGGAGGAAAATTCAGGGCAGAAAAAACATGCCAGTCGTCTTCAATTTCAGGACCTTCGGCAATGGTGAAACCAAGGCGGGTAAAAATGTCGATCATTTCGTTTTTGACAATCGACAACGGATGGCGGCTTCCCAGTTTCATTGGTTCGCCGGGCATGGTCAGATCAATTCCTGACATCTCCTGATCATTTCCCTCAAAACTATCTTTCAGCTCGTTGATTTTATTGACTGCCAATTCTTTCAGTTCGTTGATGGCCTGACCGACTTCCTTTTTCAGTTCTGCCGGTACATCCTTGAACTCATTAAAAAGCTGCCCTAGCAAGCCTTTTTTGCTGATATATTTGATACGTAATTCTTCTACCTCTTCTTTGGCTGAAACAGAAACCTTTTCGATTTCATCCCTTAATTCCCTGATTTTGTCTAACATCGGATTCATGATCTATAATTGAGCGGCAAAGATAATGATTCAACAGGATTTATTCCAGAATCCTGATTTTTTTGAAAAAGGAGTCTGACCTGAATTTTTCCGGAACTAAATCTATTGCAACAGGCTTATTTTGAATTTAATATCCTTCAATGGCCGGTTGTTCTGATCGACAGCCTGTGCCGCAATTTTATCAAGCACCTCCAGTCCTTCGGTGACCTCACCAAAAACGGTATATCCATTGTCCAAAGACGGATACCCGCCAATACTGGTGTAGGCTTTACGTTGTTCATCGGTGAACTTGATTGGAGGCAGTTTTGCTGCTTCGGTTAAAACCTCGGCTTTAAGTGCATTGATGCGGCTGTTTATTTCATCTTGTTTGCCTTCTGTTCCCAGTTTGTTCAGCTCTGGTTCGATGGTTTTGATGCGTGCCTGAAGCATATTTATTTTGCGCGATTCGTTCAAATTCAATTCCATGGAATCGAGTTCTCCGGATCGAAAAATTCTTCCCTGGAGAATATAGAACTGCGTGGAGGAAGATCTTTTCTCCGGATTGACCTGGTCTCCCATACGGGCTGCGGCCAAAACTCCTTTCCGATGAAAGAATTTCGGGTTGATTTCGGCAGGAATTGTATAATCAAGTCCACCGCTTCCAAGCCGTTTACCGGGCTCTGCATTTTTCGAATCCGGATCGCCGCCTTGTACCATAAAACCCTGGATAACGCGGTGGAAAAGCAAATCAGTATAAAAACCTTCTTTGGTAAGCTTGACAAAATTATCGCGGTGAAGCGGTGTTTCATCGTAAAGTTTAATTTTAATTGTACCGAATTCGGTTTCGATCTGGACTCTTTGCTCCTCATTTTTTTGAGGATTTCCAAAAGTCATGTTTACTAATAAACAGGTTATACCTATAAGGATTGATGTTTTTTTCATTACAGAAATTTTTCAGGACTTTACTATGTTGAATATTAGTTGCTTGGTCTGCCGATCGATTTTACATTGTGACAAAGATAATCAAATCGCTGCCGGTTTAAAAAATCCACCTTTTTGTTGTATTTTGGCTTGTGATTTATATCTATGACATGGAAAAACTTACCATTGATGATGATCAGTTTCTCGAAAGGATGAGCCTTTCGCATGTTGGGGCAATTTTCAGTGCTATTGACCAAAACAGAAAATTTCTCCGAAAATGGCTTCCTTTTGTTGACTTTACGGTTAAGAGTGCAGATACTGAAAAGTTTGTGCGGTCGATCCTTGAAAAACCGGCGACTATTCGTGATGAAGTTTATGTGATTTGGTATAAGTTTGAATTTGCCGGATTGATTGGTTTTAAAGATGTAGACCGGATAAACGATAAAATTGAAATCGGTTACTGGTTGACCGAAAAGATGACCGGTAAAGGGATAGCTACTTCGGCCACACGCAAAATGGTTAATTTGGCCTTCAGGAACATGGATATGAACCGGGTTCAGATCCGGTGCGGAGTTGGCAATCATAAAAGTTCTGCTATTCCACGCCGCCTGGGATTTACGTTTGAAGGAATTGAGCGGTCGGGTGAAAGGCACAATCACATATACATTGACCTGGAGGTTTTTAGTTTGCTGAAGCGCGAGTGGGCGGAAACCCTCTTTTAGGTAGCATATGATTAGCTTGCACTCGCCATTTTTCACTTGTTCAATATCTCATTAGGAAATGGCCTGGGGTTTTAGTAAAAGTGAATTTTTGAGCTTCAGTTTGTCTGAAATTCTGATTCTGAAATTTTGAAGAAATTTTGAAATTGCCCTTTCATGCGTTAAAATACCCCTTTCATTATAAATATTGACCAATTCAGGAAATAGTTGTTGTATTGTTACCTATGTAAGGTTCTACTTTATACTTTTGGGCATCCAAACCGAATTGCACAAACTTAAAACATATAGCAAAGTGTAAATTCACCCCAAGAGCACAAAATGTAAGTCAACCAAATTTGGTTGACTTTTTTTATTTTCTACCTTTCTTAATTAACAATACTTCGGTTAAAACTTAGTTATTTATTTGATTTACAGCAAAATAACTGATTATTTGTTAGGTTAAAACCACAGGGATTTGTATCTTTAAAGTATTAATTACCAGTTAATTACTTTAATTATGGCCACCCCTG